>VMSS01000084.1 GCA_013791995.1 Desulfurivibrio sp.
GGTATTCTCCTTGGTTAAGGTTAGGGGGATTGTGCTGAACACACCAGCTTATGAACGTCACTTGGGGCTGTTGTTATGTGAAAGGACAAAAAAACTAAATGCAGGATTTTGGAAATTGAGCAGAGACAACAGACCTTATTGATATTGTATCGCGTAGGTGAGGAAAACTGAAGGTGAAATAATTATATTTGAGTAAACCAGGGCTATCTCATTGCTGATACTTAGACTTTTGTAAGTCCTCATGTTCAATTTCAAGGAAAATCAAATACTTCCCGGCGGAGTGTCGAATCAGGGGAAATAAGGGTTCCTGTATTATTCCAATATTTGTTTCCCCGCGCATCGTCCCTTCACCAAGTCCGCAACACCAACCTTAAGCTTCTGGGGTTTATGCTTGTCAAGACGTGATAAACAGACTAAATATAACGGTTTTTGAGCGATGTTTTTTTGTGGCGCAGCATGGAGACTGTGCAACCCCAACCAAGGTGGCAGGCCTGTGAAAGAGGTTCAGGACCATTACTTCAAAAAGGCCAAAAAAGAAGGCTATCCCGCCCGCTCGGTGTACAAGCTGGAAGAGGCCCAGAAGAAACACGGGCTGCTGAAAAAGGGTGACACCGTGCTGGATCTGGGTTGCCAACCGGGCAGTTGGTCCATGTACGCGGCCCAGGCTGTTGGTCCGCAGGGGCTGGTGGTCGGGGTTGACCTTAACTTCGGGCAGATCAACACCAAGGGTAACAGCGGTAAGTTTACCTTTCTGCACGGCGACATCACGACCGTTGAGGTGTTGGATCGGGTGCGTGCCATTTGTCCGGAGTTTGCGGTGATCATCAGCGATATGGCCCCGCGCACTACCGGCAACAAGTGGGCGGATCAGCAGCATTCGCTGGATCTTTCCCGACGGGTTCTGGAGATCGCCCAGGAGATGTTGCGCGCTGGCGGAAATTTTTATTGCAAGGTGTTTGAGGGAGAGGATTTCAAGGCATTTGTGGATGAGGTCCGTCCCCATTTCAACCTGACCAAGATAGTGAAGCCGAAAAGTTCCCGTCCGGAAAGCCGTGAGGTGTTTGTGCTGGGGATGGGATTCAGGAAAATGCAGAATGCAGAATAAAAAATGAAGAGTGAGGAGTTACGGAGACGGCAAGACGACCTCTGGTTGTTTTCTTTGCTGTCTCGGCTGAAATTCCGCCCTTCATGTACCATGTTTAATTTTTAATTTTCAGGAGAAAAGGATCATGGCCGGACATTCAAAATGGGCGAACACCAAACATCGTAAAGGCGCCCAGGATGCCAAGCGCGGCAAGATGTTTACCAAACTTGCCAAGGAAATTGCCGTTGCTGCCCGTATGGGTGGCGGTGACCCCGAGGCCAATCCCCGGCTACGCGCCGGCATTATCTCGGCCCGAGCCGTGAACATGCCTAAAGACAATATCGAGCGGGCCATCAAGAAAGGGACCGGCGGGTTGGAAGGGGCGAACTATGAGGAAATCACCTACGAAGGCTACGGGCCGGGCGGGGTGGCGGTGCTCGTTGATTGCCTCACCGACAACCGGAACCGGACCGTGGGTGAGGTGCGCTTCTTCTTTGGCAAGTCAGGCGGGAACATGGGTGAAACCGGCTGCGTTTCCTACATGTTTGACAAAAAGGGCTCCCTTTTGGTGGAAAAGGAGGCGATGGATGAAGAAAAACTTCTGGAACTTGCCCTTGAGGCAGGAGCCGAGGATATGATCGAGGAGGGAGATGTCTTCCAGATACTGACCGCGCCCGAGGATTTCAACGCGGTGCGGGAGGCGTTGGAGAATGGTGGAGTCACCTTCGTCGAGGCCGACATCTCCATGATTCCCAAGAATACCGTTGAGGTGGCTGAGGAAAAGACAGCCATCTCGTTGATGAAGCTCATCGACAATCTGGAGGATTTTGATGACGTGCAGAAGGTGCATGCCAACTTCGATATCCCCGATGAATTGATGGAAAAAATTTCCTAAGATATGATTCCGGGCAAAGCCAAGGCTGGAACGGAACCCGTCCGCATTCTCGGGATTGACCCCGGCTCGCGGGCCACCGGCTACGGGGTGATCGATCAGCAGGGTCACAACCTTACCTTTGTTACCTGCGGGGTGATCCGGACCTCGGAAAAAAAGCCGTTTCCCGAGCGGCTTGAAGAGATCTACGACGGCATCAGCGAGGTTATTGGTGCTTACAAGCCGCAGCTTGTCGGGGTGGAGGACATTTTCACCGCGATCAATCCTCGCTCGGCCTTAAAGCTTGGCCATGCCCGTGGGGTGTTGATTCTTGCAGCCAGACAGCACGGTTTGCTCCTGGAAGAATATAGTCCCACTGTGGTGAAACAGGCGGTGGCCGGCTACGGCCAGGCACCGAAGGAGCAGGTGCAGCAGATGGTCCGGGTTCTCTTGAAGCTTGTCGCCTCGCCCAGCCAAGACGCGGCTGATGCCTTGGCTGTAGCTATCTGCCGGGCAAGTCACAGCAGTAATTTGTTGCGTTAAGGTACGTTTTCTTTGAACCGTTACGTGCCGACAGGCTTTTTGTTTCTCTTCTTGTCAAAACTGGTGGTTTCGTAATATCCTCAGAAGGCCACATGTCCACTACATAAAATCAACAAGTTACGCAGCAATAACCGTTGAAATCGCAGTTGTTGCGATTTCAACAAAATTCTTCCATAATAGACACCATAATGATGGTTGAAATCGCAAGAAGCTGCGATTACAACGGTTATTTTTTGCTAAGTGTTTTATTCTGTGTAACAGACCTGTGACCTTTTTTCTTTTTTCACGAGCGCATAATGATTGCCTGCCTGCGAGGAATGCTGTTTAAAAAATTACCCGAGTCCCTCATTGTTGATGTGGGCGGAGTGGGGTATGAGGTTTTTTTCCCTCAGAGTGGGCAATCGCGACTTCCGGGGGTGGGGGAGGAGGTTTTTCTCCACATTCAGACCGTGGTTCGTGAAGACTCCTTCAGCCTCTATGGCTTTCTTGAGCCGATGGAAAAGGAGATGTTCCAATTGTTGAACACGGTTTCCGGGATAGGGCCGAAACTGGCCGTGCATGTTCTTGCCGGGATTTCTCCGACGGAGTTAGCCCGAGCCATCCTGCACGATGATCTGGCCCGTCTTACCAGGTTGCCTGGTGTGGGCAAGAAAACAGCGGAACGGCTCTGCCTTGAGTTGAAAGATAAAGTCCAGTTCGTACCCGAAGCGTTGTCCGCCTCTTCTTCGACTCACGCTTTGCCGGGAGAAGACGAACGGGTGCATGATGCGATTTCCGCCCTGCTGAATTTAGGGTATCCCGCGGCTCGGGCCAGAGAGGCGCTTGCCGCTGTCCGGCACCAGGCGGGAGCCGAGGGTTTTGCTGCCATGCAGATTGAAGAATTGCTCCGTCAGACCTTGAGGACCTTGGTGTGAATCACGAAGAACGGTTGGTTTCTCCTGTGGCCGAAGAGGTTGAACCGGTAGATCATGCGTTGCGGCCAAAATTGCTTGAACAGTACATTGGCCAGGAGCAGCTGAAGAGCAATCTGGGTATTGCCCTCAAGGCCGCACAGGCCAGGGGTGAGGCCCTGGATCATGTCCTGTTGCATGGCTTTCCGGGCCTGGGCAAGACCACTCTCGCCTACGTCATTGCCAACGAGATGGGTGCCAATATCAGGGTGACCTCGGGTCCGGTTATCGAGCGGGCAGGCGATTTGGCCGCTATTCTCACCAGCCTTCAGGAAGGCGATGTGCTTTTTATCGATGAAATCCATCGCCTCAACCATGTGGTCGAGGAGATTCTCTATCCGGCCATGGAGGATTATCAGCTTGATCTGATCATCGGCCAAGGGCCCGGGGCGCGTAGCGTCAAGATGGATCTGCCGCGTTTTACTTTGGTCGGGGCGACAACCCGTACCGGCCTCTTGACCCCGCCGTTGCGGGACCGGTTCGGCATGGTGCTGCGCCTTGATTTTTATACCCCGGAGGAGTTGGTGACCATTGCCAAGCGTTCGGCAAGCCTCTTGGGTGTACCCATGGATGAAGGCGGGGCTCTGGAAATCGGTCGCCGTTCGCGGGGCACTCCAAGGATAGCCAACCGGCTGCTCAAACGCTTGCGGGATTATGCCGAGGTAAAGGCCCAAGGCAGCATAACGGCCCAGGTGGCGGATGAGGCACTGAACATGCTGGGCGTGGATCAGGAAGGATTGGACGAGATGGATCGGCGTATTCTCCTGACCATCATCGACAAGTTCCAGGGCGGTCCCATTGGTCTTGAAACCCTGGCAACCATGGCCTGCGAGGAGAAGACGACCCTTGAGGATGTCTATGAGCCATTTCTCATTCAGATGGGTCTCTTGATGCGCACCCCCCGGGGCAGAATGGCAACCCAGGCGGCGTATGAGCATTTTGGCAGACCTTTTACCAAAAGGCAGGATGCGGAATCGGGCAACAGCGAGGCTGCCAGTTTGCCGTTTTAAGGGCGGCGGGTAATAAGGGTATACGCATATGATCGGAAAAAAATTGACAGTCCGCGACATTATCGATCGGAAAGAGACCGGGGATAAAATAGTTATGCTGACGGCCTATGACGCGAGCTTCGGCAGGTTGCTGGATCGGAGCGGGGTCGATATCGTCCTGGTCGGAGATTCCCTGGGCATGGTGCTTCTTGGCTACGAGTCCACGGTGCCTGTGACCATGGAGGAGATGCTGCACCATTCTCGCGCGGTCAAGCATGGAGTGGAACGGGCGCTTCTGGTCGGGGACATGCCGTTTCTTTCGTATCAGATTGATCCCAGGGAGGCCATCACCAATGCGGGCCGTTTCCTGAAAGAAGCGGGTTGTGACGCGGTAAAAATTGAGGGCGGTCTTGAGATCTGTGGGACGGTTGCTGCCATGGTCCGGGCAGGTATCTCGGTGATGGGCCATATCGGCCTGACCCCGCAGACCGCCGGTGCGTTGGGGGGGTACAAGGTGCAGGGCAAGGATGCTGAATCCGCCCGGCGATTGCTTGCCGAGGCCAAGGGGCTTGCCGAGGCAGGAGCTTTTGCCATTGTGTTGGAATGCATCCCCGATAAGTTGGCCGGAGCTATTACCGCGAGCATCGGTATTCCCACCATCGGCATCGGGGCTGGTGTGCAGTGCGACGGGCAGGTGTTGGTCAGTCATGATCTTTTAGGTATGTTTGAAAAGTTCGTGCCCAGCTTTGTAAAGCGCTACGCTGATCTGGCTCCCCAGATTGCCGGGGCCATCTCAGCTTTTCGGGGAGAGGTCAAGAGCGGTGTCTATCCGGATGCTGAACACAGCTTTGTCATGCAGGGCGAGGTGGCGGATCTGCTGAAGAAGAGTAAGGGTTGATTTTCCATTAGGCGATTCTGAATTAGCAGGGAGAGCGTGTGACTATTTTTTCGGTCTTGGCTGGTTGCATAAGGCCGCGGTAATTTGTGTTGTTCCAAGGGATATCATTTGACTGGGTGGGGTGCTAGACATGACGGAATCTTTAAATCGCAGACAGTCGGTTCGGGTCACGGACAGGGTGATGCTGTCAATTCATCCGGTTTCCGCAGAAAAGATGCAGGCTGTTGCCAAGGATTTTCAGCAGGGGATTTCTCCCTACAACCAGGAAGGGCTTACAGATATCCAGTTGTTTATCGGTGCCCAGTCCGCCTTGGCCAACCTGCGGGAACGGGACGGTGACCTGGCGGATTACTTGCAGCATCTCGACAACAAGATGAACATGATGCTGAAGCAGATCAGGGGGGGGGAGAGTCCTCTTGACGCCCTGATCATGCGCAAAGCCAATCTCAGCGCCAATGGAATTGCCTTTTTTACCGATACCCCCGCCCGACTCGATGAGATTGTCGAGGTCCATCTTGTTCTGCTGCCCGCTTATATCTATGTGTACTCCTTTGGCAAGGTCATTGCCTGCGATCCGACCCCTGAAGAGGAAGAGTCGGACTGCAAATTCAGGGTTGCTCTGGAGTTTACTTTCATTCTTGAAGATGATCGGGAAAAAATTATCCAGCACACCTTCAAGCAACAGAACCTGGCCCTGCGCAATCGCAGGCAGAACCCTTAAGTGTCTTCCTGTCATGCGAGAGATTGACAGTACCGAGATCAGCAAGGCTGTTCGCGATCTTGCCATCGCCGCAGCCCATGACCTGGAGCCGGACATCCTGGATGCCCTGCTCGCTGCGCGGGATCGGGAAACCGGGAAACTTGCCGGGAATATTCTGCAACTTCTTCTCACCAATGCCAATATAGCCAGCCGGGATCGGATTCCGGTGTGCCAGGATACCGGGACCGGTATTCTCTTTCTTGAGATCGGCCAGGAAGTCCACATACAAGGGGATCTTCACGAAGCCTTGCAGGAGGGTGTGCAGCTTGGCTATGAGGAAGGCTATCTGCGTAAATCGGTCTGTGATCCGTTGACCCGTATAAATACCGGGACTAACACACCTGCCGTAGTGCATCTGGAAATGGTTCCGGGCGATCGCCTTATCATCCGTTTTTTGCCCAAGGGCTGCGGTAGCGAAAACATGAGCAGTCTTGTCATGCTGCCGCCTGCTGCAGGAATCGAAGGGGTGGTCCGTCATGTAATCGACAGGGTGTTGGCTGCAGGCTCAAATCCCTGTCCGCCGATGATTGTTGGGGTTGGACTTGGGGGTTCTTTTGAAAAGGCCGCCCTGTTGGCCAAAAAGGCCCTGCTTCGTCCGGTTGGTGAGAAAAGCGAACGAGCGGATGTTGCCGAGCTTGAAGAGAGGATGCTGCGGGAGATAAATGCTCAAGGCCAAGGAGTTCATGGCTTTGGCGGCATTACCACTGCCTTGGCTGTGCATATGGAAACCTTTCCTTGCCATATCGCCAGTCTGCCGGTGGCAATCAATATCCAGTGCCATGCCCATCGGCATAAGGAAATCGTAATTTAGAAGCAAAATGCTGAAAGGTTGAGGGCTGTACTGACTATGTCGTTATTGCGCGGTGAACCGGCTTTTTTTGACAACCTGCATGAGGTGCTGCTGCCTTTTTCCAATGAGGCCCTGGCGTCGCTTGCGGCCGGTCAACTGGTAAGCCTGAGCGGTACGCTCTACACCGGGCGGGATCAGACCCACAGGCGACTCTGCGCTTTGCTGGATGAGGGAAAGGAACTGCCGGTTAATCTTGCGGGGCAATTGCTGTATTATGTCGGGCCGAGTCCAGCCAGGCCCGGGCGGGTAATCGGCGCGGCAGGCCCCACCACCAGCTACCGGATGGACAGTTATACCCCACGCTTGCTCGAGTTGGGTCTTGTCGCGACCATGGGCAAGGGAGCCCGTTCGGCTGAGGTGCGTCAGGCGATGATCAGGCATGGTGCCGTGTATCTCGCAGCCATCGGCGGTGCCGGGGCCTTTTTGTCCAAATGCATCAAGAAGTCCGAATTGGTTGCCTTTGCCGATGCAGGGCCTGAGGCTCTTTTTAGATTTGAGGTGGAAAACTTTCCCGCAGTGGTGATCAATGATCTCGCTGGTCGCGATTATTATGAGTTGGTTGCCGCAGCAAGCCATTGTGAAAAGTAATTCGCCCAATACAAGGCTGGATCAACATCAGGAGTCGTAACGGTTCCTCAATAAAAAAAATGAGAGGCATCGCCTCTCATTTTTTTTATTCTAAATCAGCCCTGGAAGCTGATGTGTCGCAGTTCTGTTTCTTTATTTCTTGCCAAAAATATTCAATCCTTTGAGCAGGGTAAGCGCGGTGTTTAGCTGCGGGTCCTTGCTCAACTCTTCGGACTGCGGTTTTTCTTTTGTAGCAGGTACCTTTTCCTTGGTTTTCGGTTTTTCTTCGGTTTTTGGTTTCTCATCTTTCTGGGTTACATTTTCATTCAGTCCATTGTCGATGTGATGCCTTAAGTCTTTTTCCCGCAAATATTTAGGTTTTTTGCCCTGCTCATCCTCTTTGTCGTCATTTTCGCCGGACATGGAGATGGGTGATGCGACGGCGACGTCAGGGGTAATGCCTGTGGCCTGGATCGAACGGCCACTGGGGGTGTAATATCTGGCCGTAGTCAATCTGAGACCCGCTCCGCTGTCCATGGGTATGATTGTCTGCACCGATCCCTTTCCGAAGGTCTGGGCGCCGATGATCACCGCTTTCTTGTGATCTTGCAGGGCGCCGGCCACGATCTCCGAGGCGCTTGCGCTGCCTTCGTTTACCAGGACTACCAAGGGGAACTTGTATTTGCCGCCGTTGCCGTGGGCATAGAAGGCGGAGTTCTGTTCCTTGATCCTTCCTTTGGTGGAGACTATCACGCCGTCATCAATGAAGATATCGGCAATCTTTACGGACTGGTCCAGAAGCCCACCCGGATTATTTCGCAGATCAATGACGAGCCCTTTGATTTTCCCTTCCTTTTCCAGGTCGGCGAGCGCTTTTTTGAAATCAGTTGTGGTCTGTGCCTGGAAGTTGATGATCCGGATGTAGGGATATCCCGGTTCCAGCATTTTCGATTTGACGCTGTGGATCGGGATAATGTCACGGATCAGGGTGATCTCTTTGAGGTCGGCCCAGCCTTTGCGATGGATGGAGATGGTCACTTCCGAGCCTTTGGGACCACGCAAACGTTTTACCGCCTCCATAAGGCTCAGGTCCTGGGTCTGTTCATCGCCGATTTTAACGATTTTGTCGCCCGCCTTCAACCCTTTGGCAAAGGCCGGTGTTCCTTCGATGGGGGAGACAACCGTGAGGATGTTGTCTTTCATGGTTATCTCTATGCCGATGCCGGTGAAACTCCCTTGGGTTTCTACCTGCAACTCCTTGAAGTCGTCGGGCTTCATGTAGGAAGAATGTGGGTCCAGGGTGAAAAGCATGCCCTTGATCGCCCCTTCAATGGCTTTTTGGCTGTCCACCTCTTCAACATAGTTTTCCTGTACCAGGTTGAGCACCTTGGAAAAAGCCTCAAGGCTTTCGTATGTGTCCTGAGTTGTTGCTGTTACTGTTGAGTAATTCCAGGCCAGCAACGAGACCAGTGCTACACCGATAGAAATAGAAATATTTCTTATAACTGACCGATTTGTCGAGATTTTCATGGGTGATCCTTAAACTGAAAAGGCCTGTGCAGGCGAAGTTGGTATTTGTAATGAAGATAATTCTCTATAATTTAGCATGGTTCCGTCCGGAAAACAATGATTTATCTGTGTCGGCAAGGCAAAGATCAGCGGGAGGTCTTTGGGGTTGTCCTGATGGTGAGCTTGGCGTTGTTCACCCATTGTAAAGGGTTTTCCGGTTTTGTTCCATGCCGGATTTCGAAATGGAGGCCTTCCCCCAGCAATCCTTCCTGATCGCTCATTATTCCCACCACCTCGCCTTTTGCGACCGTGTCGCCTTCTTCCTTGTAAAATTTTGCGGCGCGGGAAACAAGGCTGAGGTATTGCTGGCCATGGTCAATGATGAGCAGATTGCCATAGCCGCGCAGGAATTTTGCGTATATCACCTTGCCGTCATAAATGGCGGTGATTTCCGAGCCAGGCGATGTCTTGATGTCTATGCCGTTGGCAAAGGTGGTAATGCCGAATTTCTTTTGGACGCTCTTGCCGAACAGAGTTGTAACCGTACCCTGAACCGGCGGGGCGAGGCGGCCTTTCTGGGCGGCAAAGCCGAGGGTGTCCCGTCGTGATTTTTGGCTGGTGCTTGGGCGACTTTCTTTTTGTTGCGCCTCCTTTTGCCGGGCTTTGGCGGCTTCGTCCTTGAGCTGCTCAAGGGTGTTGGTCAGCCTGTCTGCAGCCCCTTCGAGTTCATTCAGCGCCAGTTGGTACAATTTTTTCTCTGTTTTTACCTTTTTCAGCAGTTGTATTCGTTCCTTGCGGGTGGAAGCAAGCTGCTGTTCCTGGCCCTTGACCTTGGTGATGGTTTCAACCAGGGACTGTTTTTCCTGGCTGAGGCTTGCCTGTGTTTTCTCAAGGGTTTCCACCTTTTGCCGGTATTCCCTAATGACATCCTGATCCCGCTTGAGCAGGGCGTTAAAATACTCGCGAAAGGCCAGAAGATCGGGGAGTTCGCTGGTGGAAAAGATAACGTTTAAGACGCCGACTTCTCCCATCCGGTAAAAGGAATTAAGTCTTTTTTTGATATGGTGCTTTGCCTGTTCTTTTGCCTCTTTCGCCTGGATGGCTTCAGCCTGCTTAGCATGAATGAGCTGCTCGTGTTTGGTGAGATCTTTGTTTAAGCGGTTGAGTTTGTTGCTTTCATCCTGGATATCTCCGTTCAATCGATCCAGTTCGGTGATCAGAGAGGTTTCCTTCTTGTCGGTGGTCTGCACCCTGGATTTTTGATCTTCGATACCTTTTTTCAGGCGCTGGATTCTTTTTTGTTCTTCGATGATCTTGGAGTCCACGGAGGTTGTTTCAGCAGCCTGACACGGGCGCTGGCCAAAGTACAAAGCCAGGGACAGAGCCAAGATGATTACAAAAGAATATGGGCGGCGAAAAATAAAAGTCATGGGTCAGATGCGGATAAATCTTCTGATTGAGAAAAGGCTGCCGGCCGTGCACAAAACAATGCTGGTCAGCAGGATACCTGCAGTGATTTCCGGAGGGAAGAAGGTGATATCAAATAATTTCAAAAAACCGGGTCCGCTGAAACGGTTGGCGATCCATTGATAGAGGGAATAGAGCGCGGCAAGTCCAAGGCTTGACCCCAGCAGCCCCTGCAGCATGCCTTCGAGCAGAAGCGGCAGGCGGATGTAGGCGCTGGTCGCACCGAGCAATCTGAGGACCTCAAGTTCGCCTTGTCTGGAAAGCACCGTGAGACGAAGCGTGTAGGAAATGATAAAGGTCATACTGATAATGAGCAGGCCCGCGCTTAACAGAACCACGACTCGGAGAAGATTGGTGAAGTAGCCAAAACGACGGAGCCAGTCGCTGCCGGACTGTACCTTTGCCGCGTGGGGCAGGGTGAGGAGGAAATCGGAAAACTGGCTGATTTTGGTGAGGTCATTCAGGGTTTTCAGTGGGTATACTTCGATGGACGGGGGCAGAAAATCGGGCCCCAGATCGTTCAACACATCCTTTTCCTTGCCGAGTTGGGCGCTCAGCTTGGCAAAGGCTTCAGTCCGGGAAACAAAAACGATTTTTTCCACCGGTGCGAAATCGCGAATCTTTTTTTCAAATTCCGGGCGCATCTGTTCCGGCACTTCCTGATCCAGATAAACAATGAGGCGAACATCGTTGCCAAGGCGCTCGCTCGCTCTGATCATATTGGTGTAGATGAGGAAGAAAAAAGCAAAGATAAGCACGGAGAGGGTCACAGTAAGCAGGGTCATGATCTGTGTCCCCCAGGTCTGTCTGAGGTTTTTTCCTGTTTGGCGTAAGATGTAAGCCAGAAAACGCATCGTCTGGGACTCCTTGGCAAGAAAGCGGTTTTTCCTGGAAGATTTTGAAGTCGGCGGCGGGGCTACGCCTCAAAAAGTTCGATCTGGTGTGGCGCACGAGAGGGATGGGCGGAAAGTTGTCCTTTGGAAAGCGACATGACCCGGTATTCCGTGTCGGCGTAAATCGACTCATCATGGGTGGCGACCACGATGGTCGTGCCATTCCTTTCGTTTAGGTATCTAAAGAGATTGATGACCAGTTCCGTTGCAACCGGGTCAAGATTGCCGGTTGGTTCATCGGCCAGGAGCAGACTTGGTCCGTTGGCTGCGGCCCGGGCCAAGGCTACCCGTTGCTGTTCTCCGCGGGAGAGTTCTCCTGCAAGCTTGTCACGCTTGTCGGAAAGGTTGAGCAGTTCTAATAGTTCCTCGACCCGGAATCGAATAAGCTTCGGGCTTGCATAGGTTACTTCCATAGCCATGGCAATATTTTGGAGCACGGTTTGCTTGTCCAGCAGTCTGAAATCCTGATAGGCAACGCCGATTTTTTGACGCATGCGCTGGACACCGGCCGAGCTGATCCGGGAAAGGTTGCGGCCGGCCACCTCAATGAGGCCCCGGGTGGGCGTTTCAAGGCAGCAGATGAGCTTGATCAGGGTTGTTTTTCCAGCTCCGCTCGTGCCGGTGAGAAAAAGGATTTCTCCCTTGTATATCCGCAAGGAAACGTCTTCTGCGGCCACAACATCCGGTGGATAGATTTTGGTGACATTCACCAGCTCAACGAGGGGTTTTTCTGTGCTTGCGTCTCTCGGCATGTGAAAACCTTTTTTGTCGGACGGAGGAAATGCCCTCCGGATGGCGGCCAAGCTTGAATAATACATAATGTTACAATAATTATTGATAAAATATAGCATGTGAAAAAAAATTGACACTTTTTTTGTTAATAATGTATACAAAAGAACATAAGCTCCGAAATTTATTAAAATAAAACGAGAAATTCATGATGGTGGTATGACGCACAATCCCTTGCTCCTCCTGCTTCTTGATTCTTCCGGTCTTTCTTCCGAGCTTGTAAAAGCCCTGCAAAAGAAAGATATTCCCATGGCCGTTGTCCGTTCCGAGGCGGAATCCCGACGCTGGCTTGAAGAAAACCAGTGTCGGGCGATTATTCTGGCGGTGTCCTCGTTTCAGTCCCACAGCTCTTTTCTTGATGGTCTTCAGGATGTTGGCTCACCGGTACCGATTATCGTGGCGGCAAGCGAACCTTCGGTCAACGATGCGGTTGTCGCATTACAGGCCGGCGCTGTTGATTACCTGGAGTTGCCCATCAGCTTAAGTCGTCTTGATAGAGCCCTGGAGAAGACCGGAGTGAGCTGTCAGGATTCTCCTGTCGGCCATCAGCAGGTAAAGACCGAGAGAGGATGCGCTGCTATCATCGGCAACAGCAATGTCATGCGTCAGGTTTTTTCCTTGATCAAGAAAGTCTGCGATGCCGAAACCACAGTGTTGGTCCGGGGCGAATCCGGCACCGGCAAAGAGCTTATCGCCCAGGCTCTTCATTATGAAGGGGTTCGCGGCAACGGGCCTTTTGTTCCTGTGAATTGCGGAGCTATCCCGGGGGAACTGCTGGAAAGCGAACTTTTTGGTCACGAAAAAGGTGCGTTCACCCACGCGATCCGGACCCGGCTTGGCCGTTTTGAACTGGCCAACGGTGGCACAGTTTTTCTGGATGAGATCTCGGAAATGAGTCCCATGCTTCAGGTGAAATTGTTGCGGGTTCTCCAGGAAAAAGAGTTTGAGCGGATCGGCGGTACCAGAACCATCAGTTCGGATTTTCGGGTTGTTGCCGCGACCAACCGCGATCTTGAGCAGGAGGTCGAGGCCGGGCGTTTTCGTGAGGATCTTTATTACCGCCTCAATGTAATTCCAATCGAGGCGCCGCCTCTGCGGGAACGGGTCCAGGATATTCCGCTTCTGGTCGAACATTTCTTAGCCAGGTTTAATCGGCTTCGAAAGAAGAAAATCAAGGGAGTGGCAGAGGAAGTCCTGGTCAGGTTTGGGCGTTATGCCTGGCCGGGCAATGTTCGGGAACTTGAAAACATGCTGGAGCGTATGGTGATTCTCGCAGGCAGCGATGCGCTTTCCGTGGCTGATTTGCCGGAACGCTTGCTGGAGGGAGGAACTGCGCCGGTCGAGCGGTTTGAGGAAATACCCGTTCAGGGTTTTTTCCTCAATGAGGTGCTGGTTGATTTTGAAAAACGGTTGATCCTGCAAGCCCTTGAACAGACGGACTGGGTCAAGAATCGGGCGGCCAAACTTTTGAATGTGAACCGGACCACCCTCATTGAGAAGATGAAACGATTCAAGTTGGTTTCTTCTTCTGCCGAGGCGTAGAAATAATGGCGTGTTCGTTCTTTTTGTTGCTTGGTACGGTAAGCGGCAATAATGCCTGCCACGGATTCCCGCGAAAGAAATCATGAAAAAGATCCATTTATCCCATCCTCTGCATGCCCTGCCGCTTGTCTTTGTTTTCGGCGTTGGCTTTCTCGCGGGATGGTTTTCGCCGGAAATCGGATGGGCCAAGGAGGCTACGCCTCCACCTGGTCAGGCAGCGCCTGTCGAGACTCCGGCTGAGGTCTGGCAGGTGGCGGCGGATGCGGTAAAAGCCGGAGATTTTGCAAAGGCAGCTTTCACGTATCAGCGGTATTATGAAAAATTCCGCGAAACAGAGCAGGCTGAGGAAGCCCTCTGGCAGGCAGCTCAAAATTTAAAGCAGCAGGCCATGAAGAGCGCAACGCCCGATTGGGAGAATGTTCGCGATGTTTTTCGCAGGTATGGCGCTGATTATCCAAAGGCAAAAAGAGCGGCCGAAGCGTATTTGGAGGTCGGTTACGCCCATTACCGCATGCGTTTCTATCGCGAGGCGCTCATTTATTTCAAGCTTTTCTTTAAGCGATATCCCGATTCCCCTCTGCGGGATAGGGCGGAACTTGCTCGGGCGGACACGCTTCTTGCCGTTGGAAAGGACGCCGAAGCACAGGATATCTATAAAAAGGTTTCCGAATCCGGTGATGATGATATCAAGGCCAGGGCTCTGATGGGCCTTGGTGAGATCCTGGCTGCCAGGAAGGATTCGGTCGGGGCATTGCAAACCTTTGCCACGCTTTTTGAGAAATACCCTGAGTACCATTACCGGGATCCGGAGCTGTTGCGCAAGCTTGGCTTCGTCTATCTGCGAGTCGGCAGGGAGGAGGATGCCCGGAAATCCCTTTTTCACTATTTGAATTTGGCCGAAAAGCCTTCCGATCGTGAGGAAATTCTTTTTGAGCTGGGTGAGAGTTATCTGCGGGAAGGGGATGGGCGTACGGCCTTGAAGCTGTATGAGCGTGCTCTGGAGGATGGAACACGTGAGGACCGATTTGCTATTCTGGCACGGTTTCGGCGGGCTGAATATATGGACAGTCCGGAACGGAGGGCGGTCAGAGGACAATATGCCTCCACCCTGACAGACCCTGAGGGAGATAAGCCTTTTTTGGCGGTGATCGAGGCGTATCCTGATGAACCTATAACCCAGGATGCTCGGCGCGCTTTGTTTCTCAGATATCAGGCTCGCAACAACTTGGATTCCGCCGCTGATCTTGGCTGGAGCTATCTGCACCATGACAAGCCAGTGCTCGCCTCCGAAAAAAAGGAAAATTTTTCCGACAAGATTATGCTTTTTCTTGGAGAAGGGTTCCTGGCCCGGAAAGAATACGAGAAACTCTATCGGTTGTATCTTGCCGAACACCGGCATGTCACCGCTTTGGACAACGGACGCTTTTTGTATATGGTTGGGCAGGCTCTTGAAGCGCTCTCCCTGCTTGATCAAGCTTCCGTGGTCTATTTCCGGGCTCAGGGATTGCCCTTGACCGATGAAGACAAGGCCGATCTCTATAGCCGGAGGACCGAGGTTTATCTTCTCCAGAAAAATCTGGGAGCAGCCGACAGGGTTCTTCGCTACGTTTTAACCATTTATAAGGATAGCGAATACCTTGCTCAATTCCAATACCTGGCCGGCAAACTCAACGAAGTCCAGGGGAAAAAAAATGAGGCGCTTGACTATTATACCAAGGCCACGACAGCTTCTCCTGTTCCGGAAAAAATAAAGGTCTATGTGGAGGCTCGGTTGCGAATGCTCTCCATTCTTAGTCGTTATGGTGAGGGAGTCGAGCTTCTTACTTTCTCCCGGCAGAAACAATGGTTAGGGCCGGAAGCCTTGCAGGGCTGGTACAGGGAGTTCGGCGATGGGCTTGCCGGGCAACAGGACGTCAAGTCAGCCATTGATGCATATCTGGTCGGAGTCAATGGAGATATGCCGAAAGAGGGCAAGGCTGCCCAGCAGATTCATCTGCAGTTGGGCGAGCTGTTCCGCAAGACCGGGAAAATGGATAAGGGGCGCGGGCATCTCCAGAAGGCGCAGAGTGGACCGGATGAACTTCTTAAAAAAAAGGCGACAAGCATTCTGAGCCAGATTGATATTGACCAGAGGAGAAAGCCGAGGAGAAGCGCCCGGTGAATGTGACTGCGGATACATGCAGCCCTGGACGGATCATCTGATGGCGCAGGTTGCTTTTGATACCCCGGAGCATTTGCGGGAATTCTTTTTTGCCATGATTGAAAGTCTGCCGGGCGGGATTCTGCTTGCTGACCGGCAGGGGAATCTGCTGGCGGTAAATCAGAAGGCAGCCCAGCTTCTCGATCTTGTCGGCTGCTCCCTCCAGAATAAAACCTGCTGGGGGCTGCTTGCCCAGAAATTCGGTTTGAGTCATGAGCTTGCGGCTTTAAGCCAAACCGGTGGGCGTTTGCTTTGCGAGATGCAGGCTTCGGCTGACACCGCTGAAAAACGCTGTATCCTTATCAGCCGCAACGATTTGCAAAGCCCATTCCTGGATGTGGCCGGGTTTTTTCTTTCCTTGGAAGACGTAACCTTTCCCGCCTTGATGGAAATGCATCTCGACCGGCGTAAGCGTTTTGCCGCCATGCAGGTGATGGCCGAGGCCATGAGTCAGGAATTGAAAAATCCCCTGGGCAGTCTTGAGTTGTATGCTTCGATTCTTAAGCGGGAACTGGTGGGAGACCCGGATAATGAGCGGGTCGCGACCCGGATGCTGGGGGCAGTGCGGACCATGCACCATCTGCTGGATAATTTTGTGACCTTTTCCGGGTTTCCTCTCCCGCGGATGATGGAGCTGGATATGGTCGCGGTACTCAAGAAAAGTATGGAAGCGCTCCGTGAAATGGCTGGGGAGCATGGTATACTCCTGGAAAGCCGGATCGAGCAGGAAGAGGTTATTCTGCTCGGAGACCAGACCCTGCTGGGGCAGCTTCTGCTCAATCTTGGATTGAATGCCATTGAAAGCATGCCGGTGGGCGGGTCGTTTTCCTTGGGCTTAAAGACGTTGCCGCCGGACAGGGAGCATGGCGCCCTGGTGGAAATCAGGGTGCAGGACCGGGGGATGGGGATTGCTCCGGAAAATATGCAGAAAATTTTTGATCCGTTTTTTTCGACCAAGGGGTTGAATCGTGGGCTGGGTCTGGCTATCAGTCATTCCATTGCCGAGGCCCATCACGGGTTGATAGAGGTAGAGAGCGAACCGGGCCGGGGTGCTACCTTCAGGGTGTTGTTGCCTGCGGGTTCCGGGGCGGCAACAGGTATTAGTCGGGGAAAAGATGCCAGAGCCGATGTCTGAACAGACGCATACAATACTGATCGTGGATGATGAGCAGAACATGCGCGTTGCCCTCTTTGAGGCGCTAAGCCGCAATGGGCATGAAGTCGCGGTTGCGGAAAATGGTCGGATGGCCTTGGAGATGATGGCCAGGAGCCTGCCTGACCTGGTGATTACAGACTTAAAGATGCCGGGAATGGATGGCCTTGAACTCTTGCGGCAGACAAAGGCGCTCCACCCCGAACTGCCGGTGGTGATCATGACCGGCTTCGCCACGGTGGATACTGCGGTGGAGGCCATGAAGCAGGGGGCATTTGATTATCTTTTGAAGCCGTTTCCGGTGGAGGTCATCGAAGAGACAGTGGCCAGGGTTTTTGCCCTGGAGCGCAGGTTGCCGCAGGCGTCTGTCAGCCCGGGAGGGCAGAAAGAAAGGGAAGTGTCCGTCCTTGAAAAACCGATCATCGGTCAGAACCCCAAGTTGCTCCAACTCATGGCTCGGGCCAGAAGCGTGGCTTCCAGTAAGGCCACTGTGCTCATCCTTGGAGAATCCGGGACGGGCAAGGAGGTTTTTGCCCGTTTTCTCCACCAGGAAAGTGACCGGCGAAACGGGCCGTTTGTGGCCTTGAACTGCGCCGCCCTGCCGGAAGGACTCCTGGAAAGTGAGTTGTTCGGTCATGAGAAGGGGGCTTTCACCGGGGCCATCGTCACCAAGAAAGGAAAATTCGAACTGGCAGACGGCGGTACCCTGTTGCTGGATGAGATCGGGGAGATCCCCCTGCATCTGCAGGCCAAACTCCTGCGGGTTCTTCAGGAGGAAGAGGTGGACCGGCTGGGAGGGAGAGCCCCTTTTAAGATTGATGTGCATGTGTTGGCCACCACCAACTGTGATCTAGAGGCGGCGGTGAAAGAAGGCATTTTTCGGCAGGATCTGTACTACCGCCTGAATGTCATCCCGCTGAAGCTGCCACCCCTGCGCGATCGGAAGGAGGACCTCGAGTTGCTGGTTGATTTTTTTGTCCGCAAATATGCGGCGCAATACACCAAACCGCTGAAAAAACCTTCTGCGGCTGTCTGGGCCAGGTTTTCCGATTATGGCTGGCCGGGCAATGTCCGGGAAATGGAGAATCTGATTGAGCGGGCCATGCTCCTTTCCCAAGGGCAGGAACTCGAGCTTTGGGATTTCTGGGATGATGTCGAACCGCCGTCTTCGCTTGAATCGGCAGCCGCTGCTGCTTCCATGGCTTCAGGTCATTCCGCCGTAGCGGCGGCCAATACTTCCGCCGCCGTTGATGTCGGGATGCAGACCTTGCGGGAGGTCGAGCGTCAAATGATTTTACAGACCTTGCAGGCAAACGACAATAATCGGACACATGCGGCCGAAATTCTCGGGATCAGTGTTCGTACCTTGCGCAACAAATTACATGAGTACCGTTCTCAGGGTATAATCGATTAAAGCCTCCGACTGGCCGGTTGCGCTATTTTTTCGTAATATTTTTTTCGTTGTATTTCAGTATGTTATGTTGTGAGTCTCCGTTTCATTCCGCATATTTTTTTCCGACAGCCATCATTTTTTCGCCCCTTTACTTTTTTGAAAACGATTATTTTCTTCGAAACTCAACGTTTGCGAGAAAAATATTCAACTGTGGCATTTTTTTTGCAAGTAAAACGGGCAGGTTGTCTGGATCAGAAAAGGAGGATGGTATGCCTGTAAATAAATTGTTCGGCGGTAATATTGAAATCATGCGCCAGGCGCTTACTCTGCGTCAGGAGCGGCATGGGCTTATCCAGTCCAATGTCGCAAACTATGAGACACCGGGGTATACGGTGCAGGATTTTAATTTTGCCAAGGTTATGGAGAGCGTGATAGCTGGCCAGGGTGAGTTGGCAAGAACCAACAAAGGTCATATGCAGCTTGACGCCATGGAAGCCAGCAAAACCAGGGAGTTCGCCAGCGAGAAAAGACCGGTGGATCTGGATGAAGAGATGGTGAAAATGGCGGAAAACCAATTGATGTTTCAGGCGATCGCCAAAATCATCGGGAAAAAATTTGTTGGAATTCGTTATGCCATTGACGAGGGAGGAAAATAATACATGGACACTTTAACAGCCATGAAGATCAGCGCTTCTGCGCTTAAGGCGGAAAGGGCGCGTCTCAATATTGCGGCCATGAATCTGGCCAACGCCAATACGACCCGGACCATAGAAGGCGGACCATACAAAGCTAAGTCCGTGGTTTTCGCGGCCAAGCCTTTGGAAGGGGTGAATTTCAAAGACGCGCTCAACTCCACCACCGAACGTCTCCGTACGGTTGAAGTAGTGCAGGTCTCCGAAGACAAGGCACCCTTCAAGGAGTTGTATGATCCTTCCCATCCGGATGCCGACGAGAACGGGGTGGTTCGTTTTCCCAATGTCAATGTGGCCGAACAGATGGTGGACATGATGAGCGCCCGTCGGTCGTACGAAGCCAACGTCACGGCCCTGGACTCTGTCAAAAATATGGCGCTCAAGGCTTTGGAGATCGGCAATTAGCTGTCGATTGGAAATGGTTGGTATCATGTGTAGAGTAAATTGTGAGTAAATGGAGGTGTACAGATGAAAGAGGTAACCATGCAGCCGGTCAGCCTTCCCGGTTCGTCAGCAGTGAAGTCTCCCGGAGCGCAAGGTGTCTCGGGAGCGGGGTTTTCCGAAATTCTCAGCCGGTCGATCGCCGAGGTGAACGGTCAGGGGCAGGAGGCCGAGTTGCTGGTGAAAGGTCTTGTCGCAGGAGAACACGCCAATATCCATGAGACCATGATCGCCATGGAGAAATCGGGAATCTCCTTTCGGATGATGACCAAGGTGCAACAGAAGGTCATTGACGCGTACCGTGAGATCATGCGGATGCAGCTGTAGAAGATACATGGTAAACTCATAGGGAAAGGAACAGAACATGGCTACCCCAAAAGAAATTTTTGAGCAGATTGCTTCCATTTTCAAGGGTCTGAGTATGACCCAGAAAATACTCGGGGTCGTGGTGATCGCCGTGGTTGTCGGCGGCCTGATGAGTTTGACCAGCGCCGGGAAGGAAGGCTCTTATAAGGTTCTCTTTTCCGGTCTGAACCAGGAAGATGCCGGCGAGGTCGTATTGAAGCTCAAGGACCAGCGCATCCCCTACAAGTTGTCCGATGACGGCGGGGCAATTCTTGTTCCGGCAACGCAGGTGTATGAAGTTAGGTTGTCGTTGGCTGGGGAGGGGTTGCCCCGCGGCGGCGGTGTTGGTTTTGAGATATTTAATCAGTCGAGTTTCGGGCAGACCGATTTCGTTCAGCGCTTAAACTACCAGCGGGCCTTGCAGGGAGAGTTGGCGCGAACCATCAGAAATTTCCAGCAGGTTATTGAGGCCAGGGTCCATATCGCCACCCCCAAGGAATCGGTATTCATCGAGGATGAAAAACCACCCACCGCCTCGATCAGTGTCAAGTTGCGCGGACGGGAAAAACTCAATCAGCATGAGATTCAGAGCGTTGTCAATTTGGTGGCCAGCGCGGTTCCGGGGCTTACCACGGATAATATCACTCTGGTCGACACCAGCGGTCGTCTGCTTTACCGGAAACAGGCCGAGGGCGAAGGGATACTTACAGGAAATCAGTTGGAGTATCAGATAAAGATTGAAGACACCCTGCGGCAAAAGGTTGAAACCATGCTGGAGGAGGTGGTTGGTGTTAATCGAGCCAGGGCGCGGGTCGCTGCGGAAATAGATTTTAACAAGGTTGAGCGAACCGAGGAAAGTTTTGATCCCGAGGTCCAAGTGGTGCGTAGCGAGCAGATGCTCAGGGAAAACGATCAACGTGGGGGCGCCAATCCCGAAGGAATCCCGGGGGTTAAGGGCGAACTCGCCACCTTTGGTGATGAGGGTGGGGAAGGAGCGGCTGCGGGGGGGTATAGTCGCAATAATGTTACCCGGAATTATGAAATAAGCAAGCAGACCAAGCATACGCAGGATAAGGGCGGAGCTGTCAAAAGATTGTCCATTGCCGTCATGGTCGATGGTACTTACGAAAAGAGCGTTGACAAGGATGGGAAGACAAGTCTAAAATATCAGGCTCGAAGCGCTGAGGAAATGCGTAATTTAGACAAGTTGGTGAAAAATGCCATTGGCTTTAGCGAAGAGCGCGGCGACCAGGTGGAAGTGGCGAGCCTGCCCTTTGCCCTGTCTTCCGTTCCCGAGCCGGAACCTGATGCCCTGGAAAAATATCGGGCAATGATAGAATGGTTGGCTATGCCGCTGGTCTATCTGCTGGTTGCTGTTCTGGTGCTTCTCTTCGTCATCAGGCCGTTCCTGAAGATTCTCGCCGCCAAGCAGCTTGAGACTCGCGTTGGCGGAATCTTGGCCAAACCCGGTGCGCATGGCTCTCTTATCGCTGGAGTCCAAGTCGAAGAAGAAGATTTAGCCCTTGCCCCGCGCGGACTTACCGATCAAGAGCGGATTTACCGTTTGGCCCAGAGTGATCCTGACCGGGCCGCTGATTTGGTGCGTCGCTGGTTACGTGAAGAGGTCTGATCCATGAGCAAATCTGACAAAAAGAGCGGTGAATCTCTCACCGGGCCTGAAAAAGCAGCCGTTTTTCTGCTTACCGTGGGTGAAGATTTTGCCTCCCAGGTTTTTCAGAGGCTCGATCCCGAGGATATCAAGAATGTCGGTCGGCAGATGGCCAGGATCGACAAGGTAGACAAAGAAGACCTCACCGCTCTGGTCAATGAGTTCAAGGCCGACATCGGTGATAGCGATATCTTTCTTTCCGGCAATGAAATGCTCGAAGGCGCGCTGAAGCGGGCGCTTTCCAGCGACAAGGCAAGCGAGATACTTGAAGAGATTCGCTCCGACTGGAAGCTGACTCTTTTTCAGAAAGCGAGGAAGCTCGAGCCCAAGGTGCTGGTCAATTTCCTGCGCAACGAACATCCCCAGACCGTGGCTCTGGTTCTCTCTGTTCTGGAACCGACCCAGTCGGCCCAGATCCTTATGGAGTTCAGTGAAGAAGTTCAGGTGGAAGTCATGATGCGCATGGCGGAACTCGACAAAGTTAGCCCCGAGATCCTTGTGGATGTGGACCGGGTGCTGCAGGACGAGTTGCTTTCCGTCGAAGGTATGGAGGGGCAACGTCTCGGCGGGGTCGAAGCAGTGGCGGAAATCTTGAACAATGCCGATCGGGGGTTGGAGGCGTCTATTCTCGAAGGGATTGAAGAGCAGCGTGAAAACCTGGCCGATGAAATCCGGCGGCTCATGTTCGTCTTTGAAGATCTTATGAGTGTGGATGATCGCGGTATCCAGTCAATTCTTAAGGAGGTCAGCACCGACGACCTGAAACTGGCCCTCAAACTCGCCTCCGAGGATCTGAAAACAAAGATATTCAGCTGTATGTCATCGCGGGCTGTGGATATGCTTAAGGAAGATATGGAAATTATGGGGCCGACCCGGGTAAAGGATGTCGAGGGTGCCCAGCAGTCCATAATCAAGATCGCCAAACGGTTGGAGCAGGAAGGCAAGATCCAGCTCATGAGCGGCGGCGGCGGCGAGGACGAATTTGTCTAAGATTATTAAATTACAGCAGAATCGTGTGGTGCGGACCGCGCCAAGCCTGGCAACGGAAGATTTTCTTTCCTTTGAGGATTTCTGGCAGGCTAAGCCCGGCAGCGCTGAAGAAAAGAAGCTTCAGAAGCACAGGACTCCGCGGGAAGTTGCCATGGATGAAGCCGTGGAGATTCTTCGCACAGCCGGGGAGCAGGCGGAAAGCATCAGGGAGGAAGCATACGCAGAGGGCAAGGCCGCGGGTGAGGCCGAAGGGAAGGCTGCAGGGTTGGGTCAGTATGAGAAGCAAATTGAAGAGCTTGATCTGTTGCTTGCTGCCCTGAATGGCGAACGGGAAGTTGTTTTAAGGCAACACGAGGAGAGTGTGCTCGTCCTGATCACCACCATGGTGGATCGGCTGGTGTATCACGAGGTTTCCGTGAATCCCCTTGTGATTCAGGCCTGTCTTAAAAAGGCCATGGAGTTTGTGGTGGAAAACTCCACGGTGCAGATTCATCTGCATGGTGATGATTTCAGCCGCTTGAAAAAGGCGAGCCTGGAGAATTCCCGGCTGATCGAAGGCAAGAATCGGATCCAGCTTGTCGAGGATCCGAACATTGCCGAGGGCGGCTGTTTTTTAAAAACAGACTTCGGCGAAATCGACGCCACCCTCGAAACCTGCAAGACAAGGCTGTATGGGGCCGTCGAGCAGGCCTTTCTCGCGGCCATGGCTGCGGATACCACTGAAAGCTGAAAGCTTTCGCTTACAGCTTTTAGTAAGGATGATGATTCCATGAACCTTTCCCATTGCCTCCAGGTTGCCCAGGATACCTCGTTGGTGAGCGTGGGCGGCCGGGTGAATCAGGTTATCGGCATGGTCCTGGAGAGTCTGGGCCCGGGAATCCCGGTGGGCAGTATCTGTGAGGTTTCGGTTTTCAAGGGACAGGGTACGGTGCTGGCTGAGGTGGTTGGCTTTCGGGAGGGCAGGGTTCTGCTCATGCCCTTGGGCGAGATGCGCGGGGTCGAGCCGGGTAGCGCCATTCGTCTGGTGGGCGGCCAGGCCGGTGTGCCGGTGGCTGAGTCTCTGTTGGGCAGGGTCATCGATGGTCTGGGCAATCCCATGGACGGCAAGGGCCCATTGCGGCCCGAGATGCATTATCCTTTGTACGCCGAACCCCTGAACCCCATGGAACGGGAGCGTATTTTTGAGCCGGTGGACGTTGGGGTGCGGGCGATCAACGGTCTGTTGACCCTGGGCAAGGGCCAGCGTATCGGGATTCTTGCCGGTTCCGGGGTGGGGAAAAGCACCTTGCTCGGCATGATTGCCAAACATACCGCTGCCGACATCAGCGTCATCGCCCTGATCGGTGAGCGCGGTCGGGAGTTGAAGGATTTTATCGAACGGGATCTTGGTCCCGAAGGGTTGGCCCGTTCTGTGGTGGTAGTGGCCACCTCGGATCAGCCGCCCCTGGTGCGGATGCGCGGGGCCTATCTTGCCACGTCCATCTCCGAATTTTTCAGGGACAAAGGCCGCGACGTCATCCTGATGATGGATTCCGTTACCCGTTTTGCCATGTCCAGCCGGGAGGTCGGTTTGGCCATCGGCGAGCCGCCCACCTCGCGTGGGTATACCCCCTCGGTGTTCGGACAGCTCCCTAAATTGCTGGAACGAGCCGGCACCTGCATGGGCAAGGGAAGCATTACCGGCATCTACACGGTCCTGGTTGAAGGCGACGATATGAATGAGCCCATTGCCGATGCGGTGCGGTCCATCGTGGACGGCCATATTGTGCTGAGCCGGGATCTGGCAAGCCAGGGACATTATCCGTCCATCGAGGTTATGGGCAGCATCAGCCGGTGCATGACCGATGTGGTTCCTAAGGATCAGGTGCGCGTCGCGCATAAATTTCTGGAGGTCATGTCTACTTACCGTCGCTCGGAAGACCTGATCAATATCGGCGCCTATGCCAAGGGGAGCAATCCTAAAATCGATAATGCCATTACCATGATCGATCGGTTAAACGGCTATCTTAAGCAACCGGTGGAAGAAAAGGTTTCTTTTGCTGAAAGCGCCGAACAACTGGCGGCTATTTTTGCCACAGAAGACAAGGTCGATTAGGGCAGAGGCCCATTGAGGGGAATTCATGGCCTATCGTTTCAAGCTTGAAACAGTTCTTGGAGTGCGACGGAACCTGGAGGAGCTTGCCCAGCAGAAACTTGCCAGGGAAATCACGCTGCTTGGCGAACAGAAATCGCGTCTCGCCGCGCTGATGCAACAGCGGCAGGAATTGATCGCCGAATTTGAGGAAGAAAAGCACAAGCAGATGCTGGCCCCTCTCTTTGCCTTTTATATGGAAGGCATATTCCGCAAGGAGCAAGAGGTAGAGGCCGGGCGTGCTCTGGTTAAGGCCCAGCAAGATGCGGTTATTCAGACCAGGGAAGAGTTGGCTGGCAAGATGCGGGATAAAAAGGTTATGGAAAAGGCACGGGAGCGGGATTATCAGAAATTCCTGTTGGCAGCATTGAAGAAAGAGCAGAAAGAGGCGGACGAACAGATGGTGCTCCGTTTCAGACGCAAGGAAAATCTTCACTAACCAGGGACTGGGCCGCAATGTGCTCCGGATGAGATTATGAAAAAACGCAATCGCTGCTACCTCATACTGATTCTCATTGTGCTGTTGTCACTGGCGGTGACGTATCCCGCTTTTACCGAGGAGAAAACCCCGGTAAAACTCACCCCTCAGGAGATTTCCGTTTCCGCAAGTTTGAAAGAGCGTGAAGATGCTCTGGTCGCAAAGGAAAAGGCGCTGGCTGAGAAGGAAAAAGAGCTGACAGCCCTGAACAAGGAAGTGGATGAAAAGTTCACCCAGCTCAACGCCCTCCAGGATGAGCTTAAGGGGCAGCTTGGCGGGGCGGGCAAGGGTGCGGAGCAGCAGTTTAAGAATTTGATCAAGATATACAGCGCCATGAGTGCGTCCAAGGTGGCTCCCCTGCTCGACAAGATGGAAGATTTCGAGGTGGTGGAGATTCTGAGAGCCATGAAGGCTGAAGCGGTGGCGAAGATAATTCCGAAGCTTACCCAGGACAAGGCGGTACGGGTGAGCAGACTTCTCGGGCTGCCCTGAGTAACTGTTACACTGCGTTGATTTTCAGCCCCTTCGGCGTTCAGCCGGAAGGGCTTTTTTTTATCTTGTTACTGGCGGATCATTATTGTTGTCCAACTAGTTTTTATAGCCCGGTGGTCGTCAATCCCCGGCAAACTTGTCTTTCCTCCCCGTTTTTTCGCCTCTGCGTTGCTTCTCTTTCTCGTTTCCGGCAATTCTTTCCCAGCCTCAGATTTTTAACCGCCATCTGTTTTTATAGGGGAATTCTTTTCCTGTTTCACCGTACTGACGGTTCAATGTCTGTAAGTGTTCACGACTGCTGATGTTTTACAACTAACTGTTTTTGCATAGTTTTGTTGGTTCTCGTTTGGTTGGATTAAGGTGTGGCATACCTTTTGCAAACGTTAGTTTGGCAAGCGCGCTCCAAACCGGGAGCGAAAGGAAGATCAAATTTTCAGCGAGGAGTTTTTTGTGGACGCACTCATGATTCCCATTGTCCAGGCCCCCAAGGCACAGGCGGCGGTTGATGTGAGAGGCCCCGCCGGCAAGAAGACTGCTTCGAATTTCTCCGACTACATGGAAAAGAAAATGGCAACCGAGCGTCGCGGCAAGAGTAATCAGCTCGGTGTTCAAAAAGACAA
>VMSS01000014.1 GCA_013791995.1 Desulfurivibrio sp.
ATCCATGCCCTGCCTACTAATCCTGAGTCGGGCGATTGGCAATGGCCATTTGTTCCGGTAAATCTCGGTCTCGACACCCCAATTGGTGAATCGCTCATTCAGGAGCTAAGGTCGCTAGATCACGAGCTAAAGACAGTGGTTGGTGAACGCCCACATTTAGAGGAATTTACCCAAAGGTTGGAAAGTCAGATTCTCGATCTCACTAAAAAGATAAGCAGCAAAGAAGAAAAACTTTCTTCGGCCATTTCAGCAAACGCCGCGATCGCTGAAATGGGCAACCGAAACGCGGCGGCAGCAAAAATAATCGGACGCATCAGTCTGTTCCTTGAAACTTATCGTCCCGAAGATGATCTTGCTGCTTTGAAAGCGCGGCTAGAAGAATTACAAGGTCATATAGAGCAGTTGGAAAGAGCCTCTGGAGCAGACGATAGTGAGGAGCGCCTAACTTCAATTCTCAACATCATCTCGAATAGGATCAGCCGCTACGTCGCTGTACTTGAAGCAGAGTTCTCAGAATTTCCATTCAGATTCGATTTCAATCAATTGACTGTGGTGGCCGATAGGCCAGAAAGGCCAGTTCCAATGAACAAAACTGGAGGGGGAGCCAATCATTTAGCTTACCACTTGGGTGCAATGCTTGCTTTGCATCATTTCACTTCCAATAACCGGAAACCAGTACCGTCATTCTTGTTTCTCGATCAACCGACACAGGTATATTTCCCATCAGAACAAATTTACAAAGCGGTTTCTGGTTCTGTTGAAGAAACGGAAAGAGACTCCGACCTTGAGAAGGTGCGCGTGCTATTCAAAATGCTATACCGCTTTGCAAATGAAGAAGCAAAAGGGTTTCAAATCATAGTAACAGAGCATGCAAATCTGCGGGACAAGTGGTTTCAAGATTCGATTGTCGAGATTCCTTGGGCGAAGCCACCAGCGTTAGTGCCTGAAGAATGGGAAGACTTCTCTTAGGTGAAAATTTTTTTAGAACCATATTAGGGAGAATTCCGGGGACACAATACTCAATTTCCGTCAACCAGGGGTGAACTCAAATTACCTCAACGCGCCTCAATCTCCTTGTGACAATTTGAGCAATCTTTCACTACGCCACACCCTGACGACCCTGACTTGATCTCTATCCGCCCGGTAGACAATCCGAAAAGGGGGGCGGATCAGCTCCAGCAGAAAATCCTGCTCAAATTCCGGCACCATGCGGCCCATGCGTGGCTGGCTGGACAGCAACTCAACATCGGCGATAATTTCCGCGACTAATCTGCTGCCAACTTGGGGCTTTGCCTGGTCGGCATAGTAGGCAAGAATGTCTTCCAAGTCCTGAACCGCAGACTCCGCGAAGGTTATGGGGATCGTTCCGGCCATTTCTAGGCCAGTCCCAAGCGGTTTTTCACCTCGTCAAGGGACATCTCGTGTCCCTGATCCAGTTCCACCATACCCTTAACCACGGCCCGCATGAAAGAACACTCCTCTTCGGTCTTTTCATAATCCTGCAGGTTCTGCACCACCGCCACCCCTCGCCCCCGGCTGGTCAACAAAACCGGCCGATGCGCCTCGGAGACATGCCGGATGACTTTACCGGGGTTTGCTTTCAGGTCGCTTAACGGGATGATATCCTCTGAAAATCTAGTATTCATGACATGGTCCTCCTTAAACGCATGTTAACAACCCTCACTATAGCACCACTCAAAAGTACTGTACAGAGGGAAATACGGATCACCCCCTGCCTCTATGTTGTCCTCCAAACCAACAAGAGCCTGGACGTATCCGGGGGGCGTTGTTTTCTATTTTTCTAATTGTGACAATAGATAATCAGCAGGCCTTACAGATCACGCCCCCTGCTCAGCCACCAAACGCAACACCTCCGGATCATGGAGCGGCCTTCCCAATGCCCGACACTGACTCCGAAATGAATCCGCCAACCTCCCCACCTGCGCCTCCTGCACCTGCACCCCCAACTGGTGTAAACGCTCAATCATCCCCCGCCGACCGATCTTGCCGCCGTAAATGAGTTTCCGCTCCGCCCCAACCAGACCCGGGGAATAGGGCTCATAGGTGGTCGGGTTCCGGGCCAGCCCGGCGAGATGCAGCCCGGTTTCGCAGGCAAAGATCTCCGTGCCGACCACGGGATGATGGGGGGCGATGTTTCTGCCCGCGCATTCCCCGGCCAAAAGAGCCAGCGGCCGGAACAGCGTTGTATCATACGGCCTGGTGCTCTGCAGGGCCAGATAGCCTGCAACCTCTTCCAAACGGCTGTTTCCGGCCCGCTCGCCCAAGCCCAAAACCGTAACATCGGCCCAATGGGCTCCTGCTTCCAGGGCTGCAATACCATTGGCCGTGGCCATGCCGAAATCGTTGTGCATGTGCACCCCGATCTCCACTTTAAAGGTTCGCAGCTCGCGGACCAGCGCCGCAATGGTGCCGGGGGTGGCAACCCCCACCGTGTCGGCAATGCGGATGCGACTTACCCCGTTTTCACAGGCCACAGCGATGATCTCGCGCAGGAAACCGGACTCGGCCCGGGTCGCATCCTCCAACCCTAAAGAAACATAGCCCACCGCATCCCGCGCCTTTGCAACCGCCCTGGCCACCATCTTGATCACTGCCCCACGATCCAACCCAAGCTTTACCCTGATGTGAAGATCGGAAACCGGCACGGACAGGGAAAGGACATCCGGCTTCAAGCGCAGAGCGCAGGCAATATCATCCTCCCGGCAACGGCACCACAAGCCCAAACGGCTTATACCCGCCTCATTCCGGCAGCGGGAAACCAGATCGGGAAGCTCATGGTCCTGCGGGGAAACGATACCCACCTCCACCTCTTCGATCCCCACTTGCGCAAGATAGTGAGCAAGGGATACCTTCTGCTCCAGAGTGAAGGCAACGCCCACTGTCTGGCTGCCCTCGCGCAGGGTGCTGTCCACCAAGCCTTTCACATGTTCCATGGATGTCACCTCATTCCAGTTCTATAATCAAAAGCAGTGGTGTCCGGTTAGTTTTTTTGCACTAGGCTCCCCCTTCCTTGAGGGGAGGGGTGAAGTTACTAGGGGCATCAAATCAGCACGTTCCCGCGCTCCCTAACCCTCTCCCTCAAGGGGAGAGGGGGCTTGTTTGCAGTCTGCATTTTTTTAACCGGACAATGTTGAATCAAAAGAGCCTTTTTCGAAAATTCCCTCCCCCCTTGCGGGGGAGGGTTAGGGTGGGGGGGGAATTGC
>VMSS01000151.1 GCA_013791995.1 Desulfurivibrio sp.
AGAAGAATCTCCTCCCGAAAAAAAAGATAGAGCAGTGCCGCGATGGCCAGAAATGGCCCGTAGGGGATGACGGTCTTGCCGCCCTTGCGCTGTTTGACCATGGCCCAGACCCCCACCACCGTGCCCATCAGCGAACTGCCGAACACCACGAAGGGCAGAGACTGCCAGCCCAGAAAAGCGCCGATCATGGCCAGCAGCTTGATATCGCCGCCGCCCATGCCTTCCCGCTTGGTCAGCAGGTAATAGACCAGGGCCACCAGATAAAAACTCCCTCCCCCGAACAGAACCCCAAGCCCGGCATCCTGCCAGGTGACGAACGGATTGAGAAAAGAGAGGCACAACCCGAGGACGATGCCGGGCAGGCTGATAACGTCGGGAATGATCTGGTGCTGAAAATCAATAAAGATGACCGCAAGCAGGGCCGCGCAGAAGACAAAATAGATGGGAAAGAGAATGGTAAGGCCAAAGTGCTGATACAATGCCAGGGAGAGAAGCGCCATACCCCCCTCGACCAGGGGATACCGCCAGGAAATCCGCTGTCCGCACTGCCTGCATCTGCCGCGCAGAACAAGAAAACTCGCCAAGGGGATGTTGTCGTACCAGGAGATGGTTTTTTTGCAGGCCGGGCAATGGGATGCGGGAAAAACCACAGAGGTTCCTTCCTCGGGCAGACGCACAATGACCACATTGAGAAAACTACCAACCAAAGCCCCGAACAGGGCTACAAAAAAAGAAAGCATACTCTCTGCCATGCGTCGTGTTTCCTTATCCGACTACCCGGTTATTTTCAGGAACTGCTGCAACACAACTGCCTGTTGCCAAACCGCTGAAATTTCTGCTATAGTACTCTACAAAATTTCCAGTCACAATAGGCCATTGGCCTGGGTTGGCCTGAAACATTAGCCCACCCCTGACATGGGATGGATACAATTGCACGAGCGAGACCGGCGCCTCACAGTCTACGCGGGCTCCTCTCTTCTTCCCCATTTATAAAGCCAATGGCTGTGGAGTATCCCCGGTGATTCTTTCCCTTGATGAATCCATCCAGAAACTGAAAACAGAGATCCTTTCCCAGGACTGGCGCCTGTCCCAGAAAAAAATAGAACCCTTGCAGGCTGCCTTTACCTGCCTGAAAAATCGCTTCAAAACCAGAAAAAACGCCCTGACCATCCTTACCATGGCAGACAGTGTTTTGCTATACGCCCAGAAACGGCAAGGGGAGGTCCCCCCTGAATTTATCGATTTCCTCAAGGAAACAATGGCCCATGTGGTCAACATGTATGAAGACGCCAAATTCGATCCGGACAGGGATGCGGAGCTGTTCAAAAGGGTGTACGGTAAATTTTCCAAGCTCAAGGAAAAGGTGGCCGCGGAAAAAGGTGCACCAACCAGGCCGGTCGGACATGCGGCAGGTTCATCTGCCGATTTGGAGGCCTGGGAAGAGCCGATTTCCCTGGACGACACCCCGTCATACCCTGCCCAAACCGTCACCTCTCCAAGACCTTCGGCGAGCAGGGTTCCCGGAAAGGGCTCCGGAAAAACATCGGAGGCAAAACCTCTGCCGATCGAGCCAGGGGCGATGCTGCGCCCCATCACCATCGGCAAATTATCTCTCTCGATTGCCGAAGAGCACATCGCCCTCATCAAACCGCTCTCTCCCAAAAAGAGAAAAGCATATATCAAAAACAGCCAGGTCCCTCTGAAGGATCTGGGAAGCTGGTTGAGCCGCCTTTCCACCCAGATGCGAGGCCCCCTTGCCCTAATTAAGAACGGAAAACTGAAAAAACTTATCCTTCCTCTCATGATCCCCAAGGGCGTTGGCTTCACGGATATCCCCGACGAAGAGGCCATGATGCTGGTTGTGGTGAGCAACAGGCACTGGCACGGGGTGCTTCTCTGCCGCCGCCTTGAACCGGAACCGACCCCGCTTCTCTCCTTGACTCGGACAAAAAATGGAGACATTGCCGGTTCCGCCCGGCTGGGAGAAGACCTGGAACTGCAACTGCTGCACGTCGGCCAATTGCTCGAACGGGAAGGTTTTCTCTTTATGCCGGAATAGCAGGCTGATGAAAATTCACCGTTGTCAATTCCAGGGCTGAAGAAATTATGACTACCCTTTTTCAACATCCTGACAGAAGCGCTGCGTAACGCAGGCAACAGACCACGCCACAGGACAAGAGGAATCAACCATGGTAAACAAACGCAAAAACAGCCGGGTGCCGTTTGAAGTCATCATCAGCCTGGACTTCCCGGATCAGAGCCATGCGGAATGCAAAACTACGGACCTGAGCCTCAGGGGGGTCTTTGTGCTTGACGTTACCGGGCATACTGTCGGGGAGAATTGCCTGGTTTCCTTGCGTCTGGTAGGTTCAACCAGCCACCTGAGCTTGACGATGAAAGGCACGGTTGTCCGGGTGGAAGAGGATGGGCTTGCCCTGCACTTTTATGAGATGGATCTGGACAGTTTTTTTCACTTAAAAAACATCCTCTACTACAATTCCGAAAATCCGGACGCGCTGGACGAAGAACTCTCCGCGCAGATCGAGAATTTCCAGAACAAGGACTGAGAAAAAATCCTTGCCGGGCTCCTGGCGTCATTGCCACAAAGCCGGAAACACGCTGGAGAAAAATCCCCGGCCGGGGCGTTTCGGCACGGTGCGCACACTTGGCCCCGCCTGATTCTCTCGCATGGAGGCCTGGACGTCATTTTTTTTGCATGAGCCCTAAGGGGGGATTCCCTTTACTTTGCGCTCATTGCGTCTCTGTGTTATTTTTCCTTTTTTGTAATTACTAGACGACTCGTTTCGGAAAGAACCATGGCTATCATGCAACTGACCATTATCCCTCTGGGCACCCAGACCCCCAGCGTGGGTCAATACGTGGCCGATATCCAACAAACCTTGCGCAGGGAAGGCTTTCCCCATGAGCTGACGGATATGGGGACGATCATCGAAGGCGAACCCCAGGAGCTTCTCGCTTTGGCCGCCCGGCTGCATGCTCTGCCCTTCGTCCATGGAGCGCAACGGGTCGTAACCCAGGTGGTGCTCGACGAACGGCGCGACAAGACAGTGAATTTGGGTGACAAAACCGCCGCAGTCCAGGCCCGCCTGGACTAACATAACCCCGGAGACAAGAGCATGAGTCAGACCAGCCACGACCTTCGCAAAAAAAGACCCATCCGCAAAGCCCCTTTTGTGGTGATCCCAATCTTTCTTATCCTCTGGATGATCGGCGTCGCCACCGGTGAACCGGCCCGGGTCCTGGAACAGGCTATACAGGTCTGCCTGAGCTGCATAGGAATCGGCTGAGATGGAAACAGTTCGCAAATGGGTTCAGGTGATCATCGGGTTTCTCACCAACAGTTCCTGGTCTTTCCCCTTTACCAATGTTATCTACCAGGGTCCGCTCAAAGTGATCTGCGCGCCCGGCCTGAACTGTTACTCCTGCCCGGCGGCAACTACTTACTGCCCCTTGGGCTCAATCCAGCAGTTGCTGGGCGGCCTCCGCTTCGCCCTGGAAAACGGCCAATATTATTTCGGATTTTCGGTTTTCGGCACCATCGGCATCCTCGGCGGGCTGTTCGGCAGGATGATCTGCGGCTGGGCCTGCCCCTTTGGCTTCATCCAGGAGCTCCTGCACAAGATCCCCACCAAAAAATTCGCGATCCCGCGCATCCTCTCCTACGGCAAATACATGTTCCTGCTCGTCTTTGTCATTGTTTTACCGCTGGTCCTCGTTGATGAATTCGGCTCCGGCAGCCCCTGGTTCTGCAAGTTCGTCTGTCCGGCCGGAACCCTGGAAGCCGGCCTGCCCATGCTCTTGCTCCAACCCAATCTCCGCAACTCCATCGGACTGCTTTTCCTGAATAAATTCGTGATCATGACCATTTTTCTGATCTGGGCTGTTTTTTCCAGCCGCCCCTTTTGCCGGACAGCTTGCCCCTTGGGCGCCTTTTACGCGCTGTTCAGCAAAGTCCGTTTGATCAAGCTTCACCTTGATGAAGCAAAATGCACCAACTGCAAGGCTTGCCACCACGTCTGCCCCATGGGTGTCAAATTCAATGAATCTCCGGACGATCCGGAGTGTATCAGCTGTCTGGCCTGCATGAACAAGGCCTGCCAGTTCGACGCCATTTCCCTGGAAATAGGCGGCATTCCCTTGGCCGTTCCGGACAAAGGGCTGTCCCCAGCCGGCAAATCATAATACATCATAGCGCGTATGGAGGTTTTCCCATGATCCGACGATTCTGTTTCGGAATCATTTTTCTTTTCGTTTTCACCGCAACAGCCCACGCGGAAATGGTGAGCGTCAGCAGCGATCAGGCGAGGATGCGTTCCGGGCCTGGAGAAAAATACCCAATCCAGTGGGAATTGAGTGTGGGATTTCCGCTGAAGGTTATCGCACGACAGGGCAAATGGCTCAAGGTGACGGACTATGAATCCGACAAGGGCTGGATATACAAAACGCTGGTAGCCAAAACCCCTCACATGATTGTCAAGGTCCCGAAAGCCATTATCCGAAGCAGCCCGGGAGACAACCAGCGCATGGTAGCTAATGCCAACCGGGGTGTGGTCCTGCGGACCATCAAACAGAAGAAGGGATGGGTTCAGGTCAAGCATGAATCCGGGCTCGTCGGCTGGGTCCGGCGCGATACGCTCTGGGGCTGGTAGCCCCCATACGGCGGCGGTACGTCAGATCTGCAAACAACCGAAAACTCCGTTCACCCAAGGATGGATATGAAGATTTTTCGCACCAAGACCACTACCCCGGACGATTTTGAGCATACCGGCCTCAAAAAATGCCTCACGGCCTTTGATCTCACTTTTCTCGGAATCGGCGCCATCATCGGTACCGGCATCTTCGTGCTCACCGGCATCGCCGCCGCCACCCAGGCGGGCCCCGCCGTGGTGCTCTCCTTTGTCATCGCAGGGATCGCCTGTGCCTTCGCGGCCCTGGCCTACGCTGAACTGGCCGTCGCCGTTGGGGGCTGCGGCAGCGCTTACGGTTACAGCTATGCGGCGTTCGGCGAGCTGATCGCCTGGATCATCGGCTGGGATCTGATCCTCGAATACGGGGTGGCCGTCGCCGCCGTGGCCACCGGCTGGTCCGGATATTTCAACAACGCCCTCACCGCCGTCGGCTTCGCCCTGCCGGAAACCCTTACCAATGCTCCTTCCCAAGGTGGCATCGTCAATCTGCCTGCCGCGGGCATCGTCCTGATCCTGATGGTCCTGCTGATGATGGGAATGCGGGAGAGCGCCCGCACCAACATGGTGATGGTCTTTGTCAAGCTGCTGACCATTGCGGTGTTCATCGGGGTGGCTGTATTTCATATCAATCCGGAAAACTGGAGCCCGTTCATGCCCTATGGCTGGAGCAGCCTGAGTCCGGAGGGTAAACCGGTCGGGGTACTGGCTGGCGCGGCCATGGTTTTCTTCGCCTATATAGGCTTTGACGCGGTTTCCACCGCCGCGGAAGAGGCAAAAAATCCGCAGCGCGACGTGCCCTTCGGCATCATATTTTCCCTGATCTTCTGCACCGTCATCTACATAGTGGTCTCCGGCCTGCTCACCGGGATGGTGCCATACAGCCAATTGAACGTTCCCTCTCCCGTGGCCCACTCCCTGCAGTTGATCGGGGTCAACTGGGCCTCGGCCCTGGTGGCCACCGGCGTCATCGCCGGCTTGACCACGGTCATGCTTGTCTTGTATTACGGGCTCACCAGAGTGTTCTTCGCCATGTCCCGGGACGGCTTGCTGCCGCCTTTCTTCGCGGAGATTCACCAAAAGACCCAGACTCCGATACGGGTCATCGCCATCTGCGGGGTGATCATCTCCCTGATCGCCGGGTTCATCCCCCTTGGCGATCTGGCCGAGCTGGTCAACATCGGCACCCTTGCCGCCTTTGTTCTGGTCTGCCTCGGAGTGGTCATCCTCCGCATCAGGCAACCGCATCTGCACCGGCCCTTCAAAAACCCCCTCAACCCTGTATTCCCGCTCCTCGGGGCCATTTCCTGCAGCGGACTCATGGCTTTCCTCCCTGTACACACCTGGATCCGCTTCGCAGTCTGGCTGGCGATTGGAGTTATCATCTATTTCGCCTATTCAATCCACCACAGCAAACTGAGAAACCAGCACGGCTGATTTTTTTCCTGAAGCCCACTCAATCCATGACCCCGCACCGAGCCTTGTCTCCATGATATCTCGCGCCTGCATCCTTTTTTTCTGCCTGCTGGCAATCACCGGCTGCCAGGACACCGACCTCTATCTGGCCACGGAAGCCGGTCTCGACGCTGTACAGGCGGTCACCCTGTCCGACCGGGACGTGCATCGCCTTGCCGAAGAAGCCGCCCGCCTGACCGATAGCAAAAACCGTTTAGCCGCCCCGGCCAGTGACTACGCCAGAAGGCTGGAGCGACTTGCCGGCCGACATCTTGAGGCGGACGGCTTCCGCTTCACCTGCAAAGTGTACCTCTCCCCGGAGATCAACGGTTTTGCCATGGCAGACGGAACAATCCGCATTTACAGCGGGCTCATGGATATGATGACTGATGGTGAATTGCGCTTTGTTCTCGGCCACGAGATGGGCCATGTGGTGCGGAAGCATATCCGCAAAAAGATACAGATGGCCTATGCGGCCAGCGCCCTGCGAAAAGGAATTGCCTCGCAGGGGAATACGGCTGGGGCCATTGCGGCCTCGCAGCTCGGGGGCTTCACTGAAATGCTGGTGAATGCCCAATTCTCCCAGCAGGAGGAACGGGAGGCGGACGATTACGGCGCCGCCTTCCTGCAACAGCATGCGTATGGCCCGGAACACGCGGTGTCCGCACTGCGGAAACTGGCCACTCTCGGCAACGATCACTCTTTCCTGGCAAGCCATCCGGCCCCCGGAGCCCGGGCCGACCGGCTGGAAAAAGGGGTACCCATTCCGGCAGAGACCAGCAGCTTTCTCGAACAATCACTGACTCGCCTCAAATTGCTTATCTCTTCCCTGGATGAGCACATGAAAGTGCTTCTCTCCGGTGTGGGTTTTTAAACCCTTTCCCTCCGTTCACCAGGTTCGACAACCCGCACATTGAATACCGGGGCATCCACCAGATGAAAAGTCGAGGACGCAAAGGCAACCTTGCTCTCTGCGCCATCAAACGCTTCGAGGATACGGCTGAAAAGAAGATCCTTGGTGGACCGCCGCCGCTTGTAATCGGTTATGTAGCGAACCGTGAACTCCAGCCAGTTGTCGGTGGCGATGAGCGTCACCGTCGGTTCGACGCTCGCTTCCTCAATCCGGTATTTGTTGATCATTTCCTTCATATTCTTTTTTGCTTCGGGAACAAATTTTCCCAGCAGCTCGTCGGCGGATTTCTGGAGAATTTCCCTGGCCAACCGATGGTCGCTTCCGTACTTGACCGGCACCATAATCTCGTCCCACAGGAACGGAAAATCCCCTGAATAGTTAAAAACCGGTTCCTTGAACACAAAACTGTTGGCAACCCGAACAATGCGCCCGTTATAGAGATCGGCTTTTACCCACTGCCCTGTCTCCATGATGGTTGTACGAAGAACGCCGATATCGATGACATCCCCGACAATACCACCCAGTTGCACCCGGTCCCCCACGGAATAAAAATTCCCAAACGAAACAGCCACCCATCCGGCGATACTGGCAATGACTTCCTGAAGGGCGAAAGCGATGCCGGCGCCGGCCACGCCGAAGGCGACAGTAAAATTACCAAGGCTGTCGCTGAAGACCACGGTAACGATAACAACCGTCACCAGCGTCCCGATCAGACTGACTGCCTTGCGCAACCGATACCTCGCATCCGCACTGTCGAGCCGCCTTGCAAGGGTTTGCCGGATAAAACGGGCAAGAAGAGAGATGATCAGAATAGAGATAACGACAAAGGCAATTTTTTCAAAAGTGGGGTCGTACAGCCAGTTTCGTATCACGTTCATAGCGCCATCCATTTGAATCTCCCGGTGGAATTGTCATCATGCAATCTGGAATGATACGAGACGCCGATAATGCCGGATTTCAGCATATCAAAGCAAGGGGGCCCGGACAACAGAAATGAACGGCTGGAACGCAAACGCTCTTCCTTGTCTGCACTGCCGAACACGGAGTCCGTTTATTGAACTGGGATCTGGTTGTTTATTGCATTACCAGTGTGGCTGGTTTCCGATCCTGTAATTAACAACTTCCAGAGTGTCGTTGATTACCACAAACGCATCAGGATCGATTTCCTGCACAAGTCTTTTCAATTGTCCGATTTCCGTCAGCGGAACTACGGCGTAGAGAATATGCTCCTCATTTCTGGCATATCCGCCCTCGCCTTTGATGATAGTCACCCCACGCCGGATATCCTTGAGTATTTCCTGCGATATTTTTTCCCATTGCGAGGAAATAATGAATACGGCTTTCCGCTGACTGAGGCCGGTAACCACGAGATTGATGACCTTTGCCCCGACAAAGAGAACAATCAGGGTGTAGAGCACAGCCTCTATTGAATAGAATATCGAGACGAGAAGGATCACTATGGCATTCACACCCAGAATGGTATTGCCGATACTTATGGAAAACCTCTGCAGGAGCATAACCGAGAGTATATCCGTGCCCCCCTGAGACCCGGCGGACCGCAGGCACATCCCCGCCCCTGCCCCGAGAATCAACCCTGCCAGCAAGGCATTGAGCATCTTGTCATCCAAATTGATGGTGACATGCACCGAAGCGATGGCAAGCGTCAACGAAAGCGCGCCGAAAACACTGTACACAAAAAACCTGCGCCCGACAGCCATCCAGGCCAGGGCAAAAAGAGGAATATTCAAAAGCAAATAAATCCATCCCAGATGGAGCCACGGCAGGAATTTATGGACGACCAGAGATATACCGGTGACTCCACCGGTAACAAAATTCTGGCGAATCAGGATTCCGTTGATCGCGGTTGCGCACAAAATGCTGCCGATGGAGATGAGAAGAACATCCTGCAATATCTGTTTCGGAGAGGTAAACAGGGGTTGGGGTTTGTTTTTCACATGCATGATAATGTCCTGGAAAGCGTGTATCTGATTTTTTAAAAAAAAATTAGGACTGGGAGATTTTTTCCTGCGCCAGGGCGATGGCTCCGCAAACACCTGCATCGTCGCCAAGAAGGGGCGGCACAATGAAGCTGCCTATGTCCTCTTTCAAGGCAGGCGAAACGATATATCCATTCAGCGCGGCCTGCACCCCTTTGCGAATCATCTGAAAAAAACGATCCTGGCCAAGCTGGCCTGCTTTTCTGACACTCCCGCCGATGATCACCCGCCGGGGCGACAAGACGCAGACGATATTGGCAATCGCTGCGGCAATGTACTGCGTCTCCAACAGCCAGGACTCATGCTCCGGAGGAAGGAGCTCCGCCGGTATCCCTGCCCGAGCCAGAAGCGCCGGACCGGAACACAATCCCTCCCAGCAGGCGCCATGGGCTGGGCACACTCCGGCAAAGGTATCACCGGGGATGCGCGGAAGCCGCATATGCCCCATTTCCGGGTGAACCAATCCGTGGAGAAGCTTCCCTCCGGACATCCCGCCCGCGCCAATGCCCGTGCCGATTGTGACATAGACAAAATCCTGCAGGCCGGCACCGTTTCCCCACCGATACTCGCCTAGGGCGGCAGCGTTTACATCCGTATCGAAAGCGACCGGGATGTCCGGGAACATCCGCTGAACCGCGCCGAGGATATTGGTGTTCTGCCACCCGGCTTTGGGAGTTGAGGTGATACATCCATAGCTCGGAGATGCCGGATTGAGATCCACCGGGCCGAAAGAGCCGATCCCGATACCCCGGAGCATGCCTCGGGCTCCCTGTTGCTTGCCAAGCCATTCCGTGACTGCGGAAAACACCTGATCAGGGTTATCGCCGGTAGGAAATTCAACCCGGTCAATATCGTGCGGAGACGTGCCGACAGCGCAGACGAATTTGGTTCCGCCAGCCTCAATCGCGCCCACAAGCGCATCCTTGCTCTGTGTATTCATGGATTGCTCTCCCTGATCGCCTGACGAGTTTGTGGAAAATCCCGTTTCTTTGAGTATTTTGAGTTCGGGGTCACCGCTTCCATCATGTCGCAGCAATACCGGAAAACGGTAAAAGACGGGACTATCTTGTTGTTATTCTGGCAGGTCATCTTCGATAGGTTCGTGCATCTGTCGGTCACCGTGGATCGGATCCCATGATCACGTGTCGAGCACGATACCACGTTTTTCATACTTTTTCTACCTGACCGGCGACATCTCCGGTTGCTGAATACCTGTCTCCCTTTATTTTTTTTGCAGGGACACCCAACGCTTTCCTATGCCCTGGTACAGCAAAAAAAGATAGCAAATCGTTTTGCCCGACAGTAGGATAAATAATAGGACAATGATAATGTTCAGGTTTGCTCGTCGAACCCTATGCCATCAACAACAAGAACACGGAGGTAGGTATGGCACGGATTGTTTTCCGCCACACAACAGGTTGTTTGCTGCTCCTTCTTCTGGGTGTGCTGATTGGTGCCAACCCGACACGGGCAAATGATGCCGAAGCCGTTGCCAATACTTTTGTGAAACTCGATGGTGGCGGCAATGAACTGGCAACGGATGCAAGCACCTGGGCCATGGTCAGGGACACAAAAACCGGCCTGACCTGGGAGGCAAAAACCACGGACGGCTCAGTGCATGACGCGGGGAATCAATATACCTGGAAGGAAACCAAGGACATTTTTCTGGCGGAGTTGAATACTGCCAAATTCGGAGGATTTGAGGACTGGCGGATGCCCAATGACACGGAAATCAACTCTCTCATGCGGCGGGACAAGGAAGAGCCTTTTGTCGATACCGCCTACTTTCCCAATATCCGTCCGGCGAATTACTGGAACTTTTACATCTGCGGCAGCGGAGCGATCATGAGCGACAGGAAGAGCTTCGGCACGGATACTGCCAGGGCAGCCAAGCAGCACGTGCTGGCGGTCCGGGGCAAATCGTTGTAATACAGACGCTTAATGCCAATCCTGAATGGAAAGACCAACGCCGATGCTGGTCTGGCTGTGATTGTAATCAATCAGGGTTTCGCCATACCCGCTGAAGAGTTGCACATACCCTTTGAGCATCTCTGAAATCGGGAACCCCCAGCTCAATTGCAGCGCGCCATGCCCCCCGCGGACACTGTAGCGGCCCAGGGCGGAGTAGATATTCTCGCCATGCCTGTAGCTCAACAAGGCGTCGCCATTACCCATATAGCGGGTAATATCCGGGTTATCGTCCCTGTCGCCGCTGTCGGGCAACCGGAGCCAGGGACGCAGCAACACGGTAAAATTATCGCGTTCCAACCCGAATTGGGCATAGACCCTGTTCCAGCCACGCGAAAGCGGCAAGCCGCGACCATTCGACTGATGCACCAACCCCAGATTCAGCAGCCGCCAATGCATCCCGGCCAGATCCACATCCGTGCGCAGGGAATATATCACCTCGGGCTCGTAATTGGTTTCGCGAAACGGCGAAGAAACCTGTGAATTATAGAGCAGCCAATGCGATTGCTGCGTGTAGGCAAACCACAGATCGCCGCTATCTTCGAGGATATTCTCCCACAGCTTGGTTTTAAAGCTCAGCTGATACTTCACCTCGGTCCTGCCTGTCGACTCG
>VMSS01000098.1 GCA_013791995.1 Desulfurivibrio sp.
GCTTTTATCTGGCTCGCCGGTCCACTATTTTTCTGCAGCAGCGATTCGATAACGAAATTACCCCGCCCGGTCCCCGCTGCTTTCTTCATTTCGTTGCGCATGGCATCGCTTACTTCCGGCCGCACGACAAACTCGCCTATGCCCTGTCGGACCGGCACATCCCACACCTGATCATCCTGCCAGACAGCGCGAAGCACATGGGGAGTCATCACCTTGCCTCCGTTGATCAACCTGCAAAATGCCGACAGCAATGCTATGGGTGTTGTTGTCGGAGCAGCATCTTTATCAACGGGCATCGCCACAACCTTTGCCGACTCAGATGAGTTCTCCACCTGAATCACCTCGGGATTTTTATTTGCAAGAGCGACAATATTCAGATCTTTCAAGGCAAACAACGCCTCCGGCAAATCCACCTCACCTTTAACGGTCAAGCCGATTCTGTCCGCAAACGCATTGAAATCATCACGGCCCGCAACGGTCCGCCCAAAGCCAACTCCCTCCAGGGAAATATACTTGCCGTCCTGCACCATATTCCAGGGGCCTCTCGGAATGGCTTCCTGCTCCAAAGTCGGTTCGCTTTCAGACACTCCGCCTTTTGCCTGGGCAATACTGCTATCCATGACTGCCGCCGCTTGAAACAAACGTTCCATCGCCCCAAGATCAAGAATATCTTCAATGGCGCGATTCCTTCGCGCCTCCGCGCTGAATTCCCAGAACCGATTGGGATCATAATCAGGCAGGCTGGCCAAGCCTATGATTTCACCAGTATCCGGGGCCATGAGCACGGCCACCCCAGCTTTTGCCCGTGTGCTTCCAACAAGACTTTTCAGTTTTTGCTCCAGAATATTCTGCAGGTGAATATCAAGGGTCAGAATAAGGCTGGCGCTATCGCTTCCCTCGGCTATTTTTCTGCTCACTCCGGCAGCCGCAAGTCTTGGGTCAGACACCCCACCGCCTCTCAGAACACTGTCGTAATAAAACTCGACCCCGGCCAGCCCCTGTTCATCCTTTAAAAAACCTATCACATGGGCGCCAAGCTGGTTTCCCGGATAAAATCTCTGCACCTGGTTGATGCGGTACACCCCTTTCAGATTGAGGTCCGCTATTTTTACAGCTTTCTCTCGGGAGAGGTCTCTGCCAAGCCAGGCGAAACTTCTTTCTCCCTTCAGGGCCGAAAGAACATTTTTCTCATCCAGTTCGAGAATTTTCGCAACCTCACGGGAAACCACCTCAGGCGCTTCAAGCTCCAATGGCCTTGCATACAGGGAACTCCGCTGGAAACTTACCGCCAGCTCCATGAAGTTCCGGTCATAAATATTTCTCCGGCCTCCGCTTGTAACGGCGGCTACCTGTTCCTCTTTTTGCCCGTCGCCCTGTGCTTGCTGACCGCTGTCTCCAAAAAACTGACTTTTTATGGCCACCACCGCAAACACCACTGCCAGCAACAAAAAAAACCCGCCCACGATGGCTGGGCGTCGGTCTCTCCCCTCAAAGGCCCGCTTTTTCATGCCGGACCCTATGGCCTTCTCAACTGCTTTTCAGAAGGCGGGAACAATCCCAGTCCCCCCGCAGCAGCTTCGATTTTTTCCTGTTGCAGCATTGCTTCCTTTTCCGCGGAAAACGCCAGATTGGCAGCGTTAAGTTCCGTTCTTTCCTGTTTCCCCTTGTCAAGTTTGCCAAGCCCATCCCGCAGGGCAACACCGAACCAGAGACTGCTGACAACCCCCAACAGCATGGCGACAACCGTGACCACTCCGATAACTTTGAAAAACCGCTCCCGATCCGACCCGCCACCCCGTTTGCCGGAAACTCTTTGCCTGTTGCCAACCAGGCTGGAGTATTTTTTTGCGTAATCCCGCATCTCAGGTTTTTCCTCTTGCCGCAACACGTAACTTGGCGCTTCGGGCTCTGGGGTTGCGCAAACATTCGGCACGGCCGGGGATGATCGGCTTTGAGGTGATTACGTCAAGCAGGGGGTTTTCACGGAAAGCCTGTTTCACCAGACGATCTTCCAGAGAATGGAAAGAGATGACACAGAATCTGGCACCAGGGGCGAGCAGACCGGCTCCATCGGCGAGAATCTGCTCAAGGCTGTCGAGTTCCCGATTCACGGCGATACGCAACGCTTGGAAAACCTTGGTGGCCACATGGATTTTCTTGGGATGAAACCGTTTAGGAATGGCCTGATCCACCACATCGACAAGTTGATCGGTGGAAACAATCTGCTGTTTCCGCCGATGCTCTACAATCCGCTCGGCAATCCTTCTCGCCTGGCGCTCTTCACCGTAATAGAAAAAAATATCGGCCAACTCTTCTTCGGTGGCTTCGTTGACAAGCTGAGCCGCCGTGGTTGCCTGGCGCTGGTCCATCCGCATATCCAGGGGTTCGCTGCCTTTAAAACTGAAACCCCGGCCGCTTGCATCCAACTGCAAAGAAGAAAGACCCAGATCGAGCAGCAGGCCGTCAATTGTGCCAATGCCAAGCTCCATCAGGGTCTCCTTTATTGAGGTGAAATTCTCATGCACATAACGGACACGGCCTTCAAACCGGGCCAGCCGTTCCTGCGCCAGGGTCAGAGCCGCAGCATCCCAGTCAAAGCCAACAACCTGACCGGTCGGACCGCAGGTCTCAAGAATTCTTTCTGTGTGCCCTCCAAGACCCAGGTTGCCGTCAACATACAGGCCTCCATCCACCGGGGCCAGACACGTGACAACTTCCTCGAGCATGACCGGGAGATGAGTTGGCTGCATACCGTATCAGAACAGCCCCATTTCCAGGAGAACCTGCTCGAAATTCTGAAAGTTCTCGCCGGTCGGTTTATTTTCAGCCTCCCAAATTTCTTTGTCCCAGATTTCAAAATACGTAATCATGCCGTTCGCTACGACTTCCTTCTTGATGTTGCAATCTTCCCGCAAGGTTGCAGGAAGCAGAATTCTTCCCTGCTTATCCAGGCCGCATTCCTCGGCGCCACCGATCATGTAACGGATCAACTTGACTGTCTCTGGCCTTTTCTGGCCCTGCGCCAACAGGGTCATCTCGAGTTCTTCCCAATGGGGGATCGGATATGCCCGGATGCAGTTATGCCAGGGAGTGACCATGAGCCGCTCATCGCCCTGACTACGCAGGGACTCGCGGAACCGGGTCGCAATATTCAGTCTGCCCTTCGCATCGAGGGCATGCTCGGAGCGACCTCGAAAATGACAGACCGGATTTTTTACACTCCCTTCAACCACACGCAGCTCCTTATTGCTCCCCATTTACCCACTTTGCACCACCTTATGTTCCCTTATAGTGATAAGGGCAGGACAGTGTCAAGAAAAAAACATGATAAATCACTTATCCCACCCCATCTCCATGACACCAAAAAACACCATATATGGTTGTATCAAATATATAGAAACACTGCTCAAGGTAGTATTTGGGGAAATAATCCCAATCTAATTGTGCCAAATATTTTTTTGTGGTGCAAGGTGGGGTAATTTTTCGCCACAAGCCAAATTTCAGCAAAAAAGAAACAAATTCCCCGCAAGGATTGCCCTGGCACGCCTCACCCCTTTATCTTGCTGATTTTTTGGTTTTTCCTTGCCTTTCCCTTGACTTTCATTTAAGGTGCCTCTTTTTTTCCCCAACAGGGAACAAACCCTTCTTCATGGGAAGTCAAAAAGTTATGGATCAAAGCATAATCAGAAACGTCGCCATCATTGCCCACGTTGATCACGGAAAAACCACCCTGGTCGACCAACTCTTCCAGCAAAGCGGCATGTTCCGGGAAAATCAGGAAGTCGCCGAACGCCTCATGGACTCCATGGATCTGGAAAAGGAACGCGGCATCACCATCACCGCAAAGAATGGCTCATACTGCTTTAAGGATTACTGGATCAATATCATCGACACCCCTGGACATGCCGATTTCGGTGGCCAGGTTGAACGGGTCCTGCGGATGGCCGATGGCTGCCTCCTTTTGGTGGACGCCCAGGAAGGCCCCATGCCCCAGACCTATTTTGTTTTGAAAAAAGCACTGGCCGCAGGGTTGCGCATTATCGTGGTGATCAACAAGATCGACAAGCCCGCAGCCCGCTGCGAATGGGTGGTCGATCAGGTTTTCGACCTCTTTGTCAAGCTGGAGGCGCCGGACCATCTCCTTGATTTTCCTGTGGTCTATGCCTCTGCCAAACAGGGCTACGCCAAGCATCACCTCACCGATGAATCCACCGACATGCAGCCGATCTCCGAATTGATCGCCGCCCATGTGCCGCCGCCATCGGGTGACCCAAACGCTCCCCTGCAGATGCAGGTCAGCTCCCTGGATCACTCCCCCTATCTGGGACGGCTCGGCATCGGCAAGGTGACAAACGGCACCCTGAGCATCAATAAACCCATTGCCGTGGTCAAGCGCGACGGCAGCATCTCCCCGGCGCGACTCACCAAGATCTTCCGCTTTGAGTCCGACAAGAAGGTGGCCACCGATACGGCCGGGGTTGGCGAACTGGTTGCGGTCGCCGGCATGGACGACGTTACCGTTGGCGTGACCTTCACCGACGTGGACAACCCCATGCCCATGCCCCTGATCGAGATCGATCCGCCGACTATTTCGATGAACTTCATTCCCAACGACTCGCCTTTTGCCGGGTTGGAAGGAAAATTCGTCACCTCCCGTCATATCGAAGACCGACTCCGGAAAGAGACCCTTGCCGATGTGGCCCTTCGGGTAGAACCCATGACAGAAGGCGTCGGCTATGTTGTTTCCGGCCGGGGCGAGCTGCATCTTTCCATCCTCATCGAAAAGATGCGTCGCGAAGGATTTGAGCTCCAAGTCACCCGTCCGCAGGTCATCATGAAGCAGGAAAATGGCGTCACCCTCGAACCTTACGAGGAACTGACCATTGACGTGGACGAGCAGTACGCCGGGGCTGTAATCGAACGGCTGGGGATGCTGCGAGGACAGATGCAGGAGATGCATCAGGCAAACGGCATGAACCGGCTGGTCTATAAAATTCCCACCCGCGGCTTGCTCGGCTACCGCTCGGAATTCATGACCGCCACCAAGGGTTTGGGCATGATGAACTATGTTTTTGCCGAATACGGGCCCTATGCCGGCGACATCATCAACCGGGTCAACGGGGTGCTCACCAGCATGGAAACCTGCACCACCGTGGCCTACGCCCTGTTCAACCTGCAGGATCGCGGCCGGTTATTCCTCGGCCCGGGCAACAAGGTATACACCGGTCAGATCATCGGTGAAAACGCCCGCAACCAGGACATGGTGGTCAATCCGGCCAAGGGCAAAAAGCTCACCAACATGCGGGCTTCCGGCTCCGATGAAAATGTGGTCCTTGTCCCGCCGGTACAGATGAGCTTAGAAGACTGTATCGCCTATATTAATGATGACGAGCTGGTGGAAGTTACTCCCCTGACGATTCGGTTGCGGAAAAGAAAACTCTCCGGCAAATAAGAAGCAGAGCGCACGCTCCCCTTTCCGGACCAGCACCACAAAAAAAGGCCATGTCGGACACTGTCCGGACATGGCCTTTTTTTTATTTTTTTCCTGTTGTTCTGCGGTTACAGCACCACGGTCCGCTTGATGTACCTCACGACCTCATCCGGATCATCCATGACCTGAAAATAGAGCAGATCGTCCTCGCTGATATAATTTTCCGCAAGCAACCGCTCCCTGATCCAGTCCACCAGACCACCCCAAAAATCAGAACCCACCAGAATAACCGGGAAGCGCTTCACCCTCTTGGTCTGGATCAGGGTCAACGACTCGAACAGCTCGTCCATGGTGCCAAAGCCTCCGGGCATCCCGATAAAGGCCATGGAATACTTGATAAACATCACCTTACGCACGAAAAAATACTTGAAGCTCAGCGGCACATTGGTAAAGGGGTTGGGATCCTGCTCAAAGGGCAGATTGATGTTGAGCCCGATGGACAGCCCTTCGGCAATAGCCGCGCCTTTGTTGGCGGCAGCCATGATCCCGGGTCCTCCGCCGGTGATGATGCCATACCCGGCCGTAGCAAGATCATGGGCGATCTTTTCGGCCAGCTTATAGTACCGATTATCCGGACTGGTTCTGGCGGAACCGAAGATCGACACCGCAGGCCGACCGATGTTGGCCAGGGTATCAAAGCCCTCGACAAACTCACTCAGTATCCGAAACAGACGCCAGGAATCACCAACCTGAAAATTATCCAGCGAATATTGCTGCCGTTCGTCAACAACCCCGGCCTTGGTCACTCTCATATCCATTCTCCTCTGCAGAACTGATAACATTTATAACAATTTGGAATACCACACACAGGTGCTTCGACAGGCTCAGCACGAACGGAATAATCCTTTAAGACAATGTCCGTTCGGCCTGAACATGTCGAAGGAGGGTTTTACAACCCGCCAAAAATCTTGTCCGCATCCACATTTCAGGAAAGCGCTGCCAGGGCTGCCTGGGCTGGGGCATACCCTGGAGAATATTTCAACACTTTGGAGTAAAACTTTCTGGCTTTTCCTGGCTTACCCTGCTGCTCGAATATGCTGCCCAACAACAGCGATGCTTCCTTCTGACGCGGGTCAAGACGGAGACACTCCGCCAAAGACTGCATTGCTCCTTCCTGATCCTGTGCCAAGGATTGCACCAACCCATACCGATACCAATGGGCGGCTTTGCCCACATCCAATTCAACCGCCTGCCCGCACAAGGACAAGGCGATATCCTGCCCTTGCTTTTCCAAGGCATACAGTCGACCAAGCCTGCTCAAAGAGCCAGCGTCCCTCGGGTTACCGCTGACCGCCCGCTGATAGGCACCAATGGCCAACGCATTCTCGCCCAAGGCTTCACAGGCCCGACCAAGCCAGCGCGTCACCACCATGGGCTCTCCGCCTTGCTGCGGATTTTTCCTGATCATCTTGTCAGAATGTTCCAGAATCTCACGGCTTTCGACGTATCTCCCCTGCCGACAATAGAGCATGCCAAGATGCTGCAGGAGATCGGGATGATCGCCGTCCACAGACAGCGCCCTTTCCCACAGCGCCAGAGCCTCTGTATCCTGTTTACTCTCAAGACAGATAAAGCCGAGATTAAACAGGGCCATGAAATTTCTTGGCTCAATCTCAAGCGCCTTTTGAAAACAGGCCCGGGCGACCTTGGACCGATTGAGCTGGATACTGGCAACTCCCATGCTGTTCAGGATGTTCACATTGTCCGGCTCAAGAAGCAGCCCCTGGCGGTATTCCCCCATGGCCTTGACCAAATCGCCTTCATTATAATACACATCCCCGCTGATATTGAGACTGACTGCATCAAAAACAGCCAGGGAATCCGGGCCGTAAAAGGCGGCGTGCTGCAACGCCTTCCGACAATTCAACGGCATGGCCGATTTCTTGAAATCACGGAACGGAAAGGTGGCCACCCCCATGGAAAAGGAGCTGCCGCCGATGGCTTCCATCTTATTCCGGAACTCCTTGAGCCAAACGCGGGCCGCCTCGCCATCGAGTCCATCCAAAAAGAGAAACGCCTCCCGCTGATTGATGAGCACCAGATCTTTCTCCTGGCCAACCAGGGTCCTGAGCCGCTTGGTAAAATGATTGCTGGCCGGCTCCTGATCCATCCGGAGCAGAACCAGGGAGAATTGGCTTTTACCGCGATACAGGGATCGTAATTTCCTGAGCGCCGATTCCGGGGTCTTGCGAAAGGGATGCGATTCGATATCCTGAGCGGTAACATGGCCGCAGAGACTGAAAGGCCCCCGCAACCGGGCAGTATGCAAGGCCTGCCAGGCCTGTTCCAGAAGTTGTGCCGGGTCTCCACTTTCCTGGGGATCATGGGGCGTCACCGTGGTGATGCCAAGATGGGCCGTAACAAAACTTTCCCGTTTGAGCCTGAGAAGAAGCGACTCACCCACCTGGCGGGCCTGTTCCATATCCACCCCATACCAGAGCAAGCCGAAGATCCCGGCGCCGAGGTGATGCAGATGCATATCCTCTCCGAGCATGGAGGCAAGACAGCTGCCGGCCCGCACGATATACCGGAGGCTCCGGTCGGCGTCACGGGTGCGCGGATACACCTCCAGCAGGGCAAGGGTGGCAGGTGCCAAGGATTGGAGCTCAGCCTCTGCCCGCACAAGAGACTCAAGCTCTCCCAGCAGATGAAAACCATTCACCAGTCCGGTGGCCGGATCCTGACAACTCTGTTTGAGCAAATAAAACTCTCTGGAAATAATATGACTCTGCTCGTCGAACCAAACCGGCGGCATCCCGTACAATTGGGATTCCCCGCCCCGAACCGCAAGCAGCCCGCAGAGCACCTCCCCGCCCCAGATCGGCAATATCAGCTCCTGGCGCTCCTGATCGGCCACAGGCAAGTGGTTGTCGCGAATCTGGGCAAGCGGGTCGACAAACTCCGCAGGCGGTTTGCTCCCCGGTTCATCCAGGGGAACCAACCGCACGGTCTCGCAGGGGAAAAAATCAAAGGTTGTTTTGGTGAACAGCGTGGAAAACCGGCGAAGATCGGCAGGGGTCAGCGGTCCTGCCTCAAAAAGCAGAGGTATGGTCATCAGTTCTTACCCTCGCATATGTCCCGTAGCGCCACATCTGCTTTGTCATCAGCCTGCTCGTGTGCAATAGCACATTTCGCAGTCTTCTTCCTCGCATCTGTTGCACTGCTGAACATATACATTCCGTGATTTTCTTTAAACTCTGACATCAAACAGTTAGTTCTTACCCGTGAAAACTTCTTTCAGACAATTGGCCAGCAACGGGATTTCCTTGTCAACAACGGTACGCATATCGAGCAGCAGCCGGTCATCTTCGATGCGCCCGAGCACCGGCAGCGACAAGGCGCGCAAACCCTTATCCAATTCGTTCACAGTCCTATCCAGGGGAGCAAGCACCACAGCCCGGCTGGGCAGCGGTTGTTCCGGGAGCGAACCGCCGCCCACCATGGAGGCGATGTTCTTGGTTTCCACCCGGCAGACCGTAGCAAGATCGGTGCTGATCAACCGGCGCAACCGCTTGGCCCGCCGATCGATGGCAGCCAGCGGCATGGCCAGCATGGCAAGAGTGGGAATGGCATTAATGGCTTTTTCCTCATCAAAATACAGACGCAACACCGCCTCAAGCCCGGCCAGAGTAAACTTATCGATGCGCAGCGCCCGGTTCATGGGGTTTTGTTTGATCTGGTCGATGATCTTCTTTTTACCCAGAATAAGGCCGGCCTGGGGGCCGCCCAACAATTTGTCGCCGCTGAAGGTCACCACATCGACACCGGCCCGGATCACCTCGCCCACGGTGGGCTCCTTTGCCAGACCGAAACGGGACAGGTCGATCAGACAGCCGCTGCCCAGGTCCTCCATCACCGGCAGCGTATGCCGTGTTCCAAGCTCTACCATATCCACCAGCGGAACCTCGGAGGTAAAACCGATCATCCGGTAATTACTGGTATGCACCTTGAGAAGCAGGGCGGTTTCCTCGGTAATAGCATTTTCATAATCGCGGAGATGGGTGCGGTTGGTGGCGCCCACCTCAACAAGCTTGGCCCCGGTTCGGCTCATCACCTCAGGGATCCTGAAGGAGCCGCCGATCTCCACCAGCTGGCCCCGGGAGACGATAACCTCACGGTCCTTGGCCAGGGTGTCCAGCACCAGCATTACTGCAGCGGCATTGTTGTTGACCACCAGCCCGGCCTCGGCCCCGGTCAACTCGCAGAGGATATCCTCCACCAGACTGTAGCGACTGCCCCGTTTGCCGGTGGCCAGATCAAGCTCCAGATTGGAGTAGTGGCTGCCCACGGCCAGCAGGCTTTCCATGGCCGACTCGGGCAGCAGGGACCGGCCAAGGTTGGTGTGGATCACCACGCCGGTGCCGTTGATGACGGTACGAAAATTGGGACGGAGTTTGGCAGCAAGGAGTTCAACAAAACGAGGCAGCAGAGCCTCTTGGGTCAGGTCAGCGGGCTTGATTGGCGCACCATTGAGGATGTTCTGCCGGAGAGATTCCAGCAGCTGGCGCACCGAACTTTTCACCAGGGAAACAGGTGCATCGGGAGGTGGAACCAGCCAGCCCAGAAATTCGTCAACCTTGGGAATAGCCTGAAGCAGACGTTGGGTGGAAGCGGCCGGTTTCCCGGCGGATTCAGGTTTTGTGGTCATTCACTCCCCATTTCAGGCAGAAAACGGAAGAAAAAACAGCGGCCTCGCATTCAGGAAACCCATAACATACTGAAAGGACTTACCGTTTTTCCGGAAAACTGTCAAGGACCGTGATGGATGGAGCCAAAAGAGATTCGCTCGCGCATTCCATCCTCTATCATACCATCAGATGAAATGGTGTCTTCCCTTATTGACAGAGACATCGAGCCACAGTATATTTTCAGCTCATGCGCACACTCAATCTCCGGCCCATAGCCTTCGCTGTCCTGCTCCTCACTTTTCTTTCCGTGAGCGGAGCAACTTTTGCCGACGTAGCCCTCGCCTCTCCCGGCACGGCTGATTCCTGCTGTTTTCCTTCCGGCCAGAGCGAAGAATCGCCTCAACCCCCCTGCGCAACCCCGGAGTGTTCTTGCCTCTTCTGCCTCAATCTGCACCTGCCCCTCTTTACAGATATCTCCTCTCCATCACTTTTTGCAACCTCTCTTGCTTTTCATCATTACCCGCATCCCCTTGCCGCGTTTGTGCATCCCATCGACTATCCCCCAGAGCGTTCCTGAGATTCACCCGTTTTCCCACCTTAGAATTACGCGCCTTGGGACTTACCGGAGCCCCAGGCAAATATTACGCATCCATCGGTTTTGGAGGTTATCCCACCCCACCGATTTTGGAGAACAGTATACATGACGCATTCAGACAATACGTCCAATGCACATTGGACCATCCTTTTCATGTGTTGGCTGGTTGTCACCACATCAACACTGGGAAGCTTGTTTTTCAGCGAAATCATGCAGTTTGCTCCGTGCATCCTCTGCTGGTATCAACGGATTTTTCTCTTTCCCCTGGTTTTCATTTTTACAACCGGACTTTTTTCCTGCGACAAAAGCGTGGTGCGGTACGCCTTTCCTCTCGCCGCAACCGGATGGCTTGTGGCCCTGTACCACAATCTGCTCTATTCCGGAATCATCCCGGAAAAACTGCAGCCTTGCAGTAAAGGGGTATCCTGCACCGAGGAGTATATAAACCTGTTCGGCTTTTTATCGATTCCGATGCTTTCGCTTCTCTCTTTTTCCACCATTGTAGCGCTGTTATTCATACTCAACAGGAGGTTTTCTCGATGAAAAAACAATATATCGTCATAATTTCAGGACTTTTCCTGGTTCTTTTGTTTGTGCTGGGCGGTTATTTTTACAAGACCCAGCAGACAAAAAAACTCGGCTTTCTTGCCCAGGAACAGGCTGAACTCTTTGTGCGCCCACATTCCACAACCCTTGGCAGTGACGAGGCAAAAGTCTTTCTTGTGGAATTCATGGACCCTGCCTGCGAAACCTGCAGCGCCTTCTATCCTTTCGTGAAAAAGCTGATGGCGGACCATCCCGGCAGAATCAAACTTGTTCTCCGGTATGCGCCGTTCCACGACGGTGCGGATTATTTTGTCCGAATCCTTGAGGCTGCGAAAAAACAAGGGAAATACTGGGAAACCCTGGAGATCATGTATCAGGCCCAGCCCTACTGGGCGAGCCACCATAACCCGCAGCCGGAATTGGTATGGCACTTTCTGCCCAGGGTCGGCCTTGATCTGGAGAGACTCAAAAATGACATGAACGACCCGGAGATCGACCGGATCATCGCCCAGGATATTGCCGACGCGAAAACCCTCAACGTCACGAAAACACCTGGTTTTTTTGTTAACGGCAAGCCGTTGGTAACCTTTGGCGATGTGCAACTGCAGCAGTTGCTCGAAGCCGAGGTTGCGGCGCAATACCCGAGATAATCCTTCGGGAGAGAAAAATACCAGCTCCCCGGCGGAAGTTTTTTCCTGACGCCGGGGAGCCATTCCCCGTTAAAAACCGCTGATAAACCACGCCATAGTGCGTACTTGTCTGGAGACCCCTTTTTATGAAAAGATTATTTTCCCTTGTCGCGATACTGTGCCTCACCTTCCTGCTTGTCGCGTGCGGGCCGCGAAAAGATGTGGCCCAAGTCGGCAAGCCGGCCCCGCAATTCACTCTGGTGGATACCAAAGGCAAGACCTGGAACCTTGCCGAACTCAAGGGGAAAGTGGTGTTTCTCAATTTCTGGGCCACCTGGTGTCCGCCCTGCCGGGAAGAGATGCCTTCCATGCAGACAGTTCACACCCTGATGGCAAACGACAGCTTCGTCATGCTGGCTGTTCTCAACAACGACGCTCCTGCCCTTGCCGATGCCATGGCCGCAAAAATCGGCACCACCTTTCCCATTCTCATCGATCCGAACAGCACGGTGGCCAACTCTTACGGCCTCACCGGGGTGCCGGAAACTTACATCATCGACAAACAGGGGGTGGTTCGGGAAAAATTCCTCGGCGCGGTCAAGTGGAATTCCAGCGAATCCGTGCAAATGCTGAGGAAATACATTGCCCAGTAGCAAACCCACGGAAGCGTCCAGAATTCCTTGATCCGCTGCCCGAACCAGCGGATCAAGGAATTCCTTCTTCCCCGCACTATCGATCCCGCACATTCCCTGCGGGGACCTCATCCCCGTCACCGCCATCTCTTCCTCGCCCTTGCCGAACACATACAACACGCCGGTTATGCATTTTCCCTGCACAAAGAACTACGGAACAAAAATGATCGCATCTTCTATTCACAAGAAGCGATCACCATTTCTGCACAGCCCATTTTTTTACAACGGAAGATACTGCTTGACATCAACATATAAATGCATGTTTATATAACCATAAAGCCACGACCGGCACCGTGTACCATGTATGCCGCTGCGCAGGCTGGATGGATTTCCCCTTATCATTGCAGAGGCGTCGTTGTGGTGGCGGACGCAAGCACAAAAGGATTACCGCAATTTCATGAACACGCATGAACACGAGATAGACCTTCCGGCCCTGGCCTTTCTTGCCAAATGTCTGGCCGATGAAAACCGCATTCGCATTCTCTTTTCTGTCAGTGACGGAAAAAAATCGGTGTCCAAAATCGTTGAGGAGCTCGGATTATCTCAGCCCCTTGTTTCTCACCATCTGAAGGAACTGAAAAGGACCCTGCTGGTGCATGTCGAACGAAGCGGCCCTTTCGTCTATTACGAAATAGCCGATGCGCGAATCCTCCGGATCTTAGAGGATCTGAATGTCCTGGGCAGGGATTTAATCGACAAAAGAACAACTTTTTAACTTGGGAGATTACTTGCTCGCATGGAAGAAATTCAAAAGATAACAGAAAAGATGGACCCGGAAGAAGCGTTGTCCGCGATGGCCCTGGTTGCAAGCGGGCTTTTCCCCCAGGTAAGCGAAGAGGCCCGGCTTCGTTTTGTCGTGGGTCTTGTTGGGGAGGCCGGGGCCGACAAGGTGGCAAGCCTCGTTCAACTCTGACTGGCCGAGTGCATGGGCGAAGGTGTCGACCCAACCAAAATGTGTCAAAGCTTGATGGATAAGGTAACTCAGTCCAAACAGCTGCGCTCCGTTACCGACCCTGACTTGCTGGTCCTTTTTGAGGATTGGCTCGACGAATTGGAAGACGAAGTGGTGGCGTATCAGAAACAACATCCCGAAAGCGATGCAGCCGAACTTTCCGATCATCTCGGACTTTCACGCAGCGGCGCCGCTTTCCTGGTTGCGAAGTTACGGCGGGAAAAAGAAATCTAAGCCCAAAAAAGGAGAGCCCATGCGTATACGTTTTTTTCTTAACGAGCCCAACGGTAATACGTGAATCCATTTTCTGGAAATGATGCCCAGGCTGGGCGCCAAGTACGAAATCACCATTGAAACAATCTCGAAACCCAGGGCCGAATACCAGGCCGATGCCTATTTCGAACTGGACCTGCCCGTGGCTCCGGCCATCATGGTGGAAGAGGAGATTCTCATTGAAGGAAAAAGCGTGGACGAGCATACGGTTGAGGCGGCCATCTGTCGCCATCTTGGCCTGCCAAAGCCATAAACCCGAATCGTCGATGGTATCGCTCCCGACTCTTCAGCGTGGCTAAGGGATACACAAGATTTCAGATACAGATGGGAGAAAACAGCATGCTCAAAAAAGTTCTGGTGCTCGGCGGCTCCTTCGGCGGCCTCACTGCAGCACTTGAAGTTAAACGACGGCTCGGTGAACGAATCGACGTAACGGTCATCAGCAAGGAAGACCGCTTTGTTTTTCTGCCTTCCCTGCCCTGGCTGGTCACCGGCCACCGGCAGGCAGCGGCGCTTACCTTGCCTCTCAGTACTATTCTGGCCTCGCGCAAGATCCATTTCGTCCACGGCACGGCCTGCGGAATCGACCCGGCGCGGATGCAGGTGACAACGGAAACCCAATCCCACGACTATGATTATCTGGTCATCGCCACCGGGCCGCATCTGGCCTGTGAGGAAATTCCCGGCCTCGGCCCGAAACAGGGTCACACCCATTGCATTTTCACCCTGGAACACGCGCAAAAAAGCCGGGAGGCGTGGCTGAATCTGCTGGCGAACCCGGGACCGATAGTGCTTGGCTCCACCCAAATGGCAAGCTGCTTCGGCCCCTATTACGAGCTTGCCTTTGAACTCGATCACGAACTGCGGCGACGACGCATGCGCCACAAAGTGCCCATCACCTATCTCACCTCGGAATCCTATCTCGGCCACATGGGCATCGACGGCCTCGGCCCTTCCCGGCGCTTCATCGAGGATGAATTCGCCAAACGCGATATCAAGGCGGTGGTGAATCAGGCAGTGGCAACAGTTGAGCCGGACAATATTCACTTGACCGACAACCGCAAGCTGCCCTTCAAATTGGCCTTGCTGGCGCCCCCCTTCAAGGGAGTTGCCGGTGTGGCAGCCCTCGGCAACCCCCGCGGCTTTATCCCCGTTGACAGTCATTATCGCCACCCGCAGCATGCCAATGTTTACGCAGTGGGTGTCGCCGTGGCCATGGCGCCGCGGGAGCCGACGCCGGTGCCGACCGGCGTGCCCAAAACCGGTTACATGACCGTGCAGATGGCCAAAGCCGCAGCGTTCAATATAGCCGCGGATTGCAACAATACCACCCCACTCGCAGTCGAAGATCTCAACATCCTCTGCCTGCTGGACATGGGAGGCACGGGAGCGCTGATGTTTGCCGAACCGATCCTGCC
>VMSS01000152.1 GCA_013791995.1 Desulfurivibrio sp.
CAGATCACCAACCGAATGTCCCAGGCTATCATTGATTCGCTTGAAATTGTCCAGGTCAAGAAACAAAACCGCCACCTTGCTTTCATGCCGCCGGGCATGGGCCATCGCCACCCCGAGTCGATCATGGAACAATACCCGGTTGGGCAGGCCGGTCAGGGCATCATGGTGCGCCTGATAACGCAACTGCTCTTCGTGCAGCTTGATTTCGGTCATGTCGTGGAACACACCGACATAATTTACGATATTTTCCTGCGGGTCCCGGATGGAAGAAATAGTCAGCCACTGGGGATATATCTCCCCGTCCTTGCGCCGATTCCAGATTTCTCCCTGCCACTGCCCATCATCCACAAGAGCGCGCCACATTTCGGCAAAAAAATCGTCATCATGCCGTTCTGATTTAAGAATTCTTGGGTTTTGCCCTATTACCTCCTCCTGCCCATAGCCGGTGATATCCGAAAATGCCCGGTTTATCCGCTGGATAATGCCATCGGCGCTGGTGATCACAATGCCTTCGATGCTGTTTTCAAAAACATTGTCCGACAGCACCATCTGCTGGGTGGCATGCTTCGCTTCGGTGATGTCCTGAATAATCCCCATGAGTTGAATAACCCGGCCACGCTCGTCCCGCTTGACCTCGGCTTCCGTATGGACACACCGCTCCGCGCCATCCGACCGGATTATGCGGAAATCAATATTTCCAACAGAATCTCCCGCCAGCAACGCCTGCAGCCAGGTCTGCAACAAAGGCTGATCTTCGGGATGAACATACTGCTGAAAGCCTTCAAAGCTGTAGGTCCTGTCCTCCCTGCCCACCCCAAAGAGGCGATAGGCCTGCTCGGAGCAGACAAGATTGTTTTTAATGATATCCCATTCCCAATAACCGAGCCTGGCGATCTTCTGGGCCTTGGCCAGGCTTCTCTCGCTGCGCCGCAGGCTTTCTTCGATGCGCCCACGTTCGAGAATCTCCTGGTTGAGATCCTCGTTGGTCTTGGCCAGATCCACCGTTCGTTCAACAATGATCTCCTCAAGATTATGCCGATATTTTTCCAGCTCAGCATAGTTATTGCCAAGTTCGGCCGTGGACGCAGTCAGGGACTGATTAACCGCACGCAGCTCCCGGTGCATTATCGCAAAGGTAA
>VMSS01000170.1 GCA_013791995.1 Desulfurivibrio sp.
GCTCCACCTTCAGTTCCTTGGCATAGCGGATGATATTGGTGACTTCCTCGACTTTCTCCACCACCAGGACGATTTTCTTGCCCAGTTTGCGGCCAAGCAGCGCGGTCTTGATATACAGGGAATCCTTGTAGCCGTTGCAGATGATCAGACTTTCACGGTCTTCGTGAAAAGCCAGAGCCGCGTAAAGTTCCGGCTTGGAGCCGACCTCGAGGCCATGATGGAAGGGCTTGCCTGCGTCGATGATCTCCTCGACCACCTCCCGCAACTGATTGACCTTGATGGGATACACGCCGCGGTAGATGGATTTGTATTCAAGCTCGACAATGGCGTCGTTGAATGCCTTGTTAATTCGTTCCACCCGGTTGCGCAGCAGATCGTGAAACCGGATGAGCATGGGGAAATGAAGCCCCTGCTCCACAGCCTCCCTGATCACGTCAACAATGGCAATGGAACCGCCCTGCTCCTTAAGCGGAGAGACTATCACCTGCCCCTTGCCGTTAATATCAAAATAACGCAATCCCCAACGGGCAATACCATACAGCTCCCTGGCCCTGTCGATACTCCAGGGTTTTACTTCCGCTGCCTGCTGCATCTGCTGATATCCTCCTTGGAGATTAGGGTCCGTAGCTGTGTTGCGGCCCCTTATGCCGGTCACGACATCCAAATTGTTTCTTTTTCAGAACAACATCTTGTTGTTGAAATCAAGTGGGACAAAATACACAATTATCGCAGAAACTCAACAGGTTTTTGCCTGATTATCCTCCGGGACACTCCCTGCTGTCCACCGGAAAAGAGCACAGAGAAAAGAACTCTGGTTGTTGATCGCTGAAAACTGTTCTAGGATAGGAAAAATAACCAGCCAGAATAATTCCAGACAGACACATCGTGATGCCGACCCGACACCCCGACACAATTCCCAGCCTGGTTTTTGCCAACGCCGCAGGCGAGATCACGGATTATCCCGAACTCGAGATGGCGGGCCGCAGCGGCAGCCATTTTTCCCGGCCCGCGCTCGAAGACCTTATCCCCCTGCCCGAAGGCAGCGACATTTTCGTGCTGCCGGGCCGCAACCCGGTGGGCACCGACCCGGAAACAGGCGAACCGCTCCTGGTGGCGGAAAACCCCCTGGACCCGGATGCAGGCCTCCAGGCGGTGGCGGCCTTCATGTCTCCGGCCCACACTGCCATCCACTGGGCAGCCTTTGAAAAAACCAAGGATGACCTGCCCCATCTGCCGCTTTTTGCCTACACTGCCGTGGGCTGGCTCGACGGCCAATTCTGGGTCAGCGCCTTTAGAAGCGATCCAGACAAGCGGCAGGAAATGAATCGTTTTCATCCGGAAAAACTTGCGCGCCGCACCGAACAATGGCTCAGACAACACGAACAGAACCGGCTCATTCAGCATCTGGGCAAGTGCTGCCTCACCTACCGCTGTCCGGCCGCGATCAACTACTTCCTTCGAAAATTCGAGGCACCGCTGCCCACCTCGCCGGTCTGCAACGCCCAATGCATCGGCTGTATCTCGCTCCAGCCCTCGGGCTGCTGCCCCTCCACCCAGGATCGGATCGCCTTTGTCCCCACGCCCAAAGAAATAGCCGAGATCGCCGTGCCCCACCTCAAGGCAGTCACAGGCGGGGTGGCGAGCTTCGGTCAGGGTTGCGAAGGCGAGCCCCTGCTCCAGGCCGACACCATCGAAAAGGCGATTCTGCTGATCCGCAAGCAGACCGACCTCGGCACCATCAACCTCAACAGCAACGCCTCCCTGCCCGAAGCCGTGGACCGTCTGGCCCACGCCGGCCTGGACAGTCTGCGGGTCAGCATGAACAGCGCACGCATTGAATACCACCAGCGCTACTACCGTCCCAAGGGCTTCACCTTTGACTCGGTCAAACAATCGATCCGGATCATGAAGCAGCATGGCCGCTTTGTTTCGCTCAACTACTTCATCCTGCCCGGCTTCACCGATGACCCGGCAGAGTTCGCCGCCCTGTGCGAACTGATCGGTGAATACCACCCTGATTTTCTCCAGCTCAGAAATCTCAACATGGATCCGGACTGGTATTTTGAATCCCTGGAATTTAAGGAAAGCGGTGCACCCATAGGCATCCGTTCCTGGCTCAAGCAGCTGAAACAAAAATTTCCCAGGCTGCGTTTCGGCTATTTCAATCCGCCCGTGCGCTGAGCCGGCCGACAGGATCGACATGATGGACTCACCAAAATTCGTCACACCGGTGAAGACCGGTGTCCAGCCCCTTCGTAATTCTCCAAAGACACTGGATTCCGGCTTTCGCCGGAATGACGAAATGTCACAATTTTTGATTTTTTTTCGTGTGCATCTCACATGACCGCCGCCATCAAAATTCTTTTCTTCCTCTTCTGGGGCAACCTGCTGCCCCCTTTGGCCAGCATTGCCCTGGGCGACCGGTTGGCCCGTCCCGTAGACAACGGCTGCACCTGGTTTGACAACAAACCGCTGTTCGGCCCCCACAAAACCATCCGGGGCATCATGGCCAGCCTCATCGGCGGCACTCTGACCTTCCACCTGCTTGGGGTTTCCTGGCAGACTGCAGCGTATGCCGCAGGTCTGCTCATGGCCGGCGATCTGCTTTCCAGCTTTATCAAACGGCGGATGGGCCTTGCCAGCGGCGAATCCGTCTTCGGGCTGGATCAGATTTTCGAGGCGCTGCTCCCGGCCATTTATCTGGGGAGCCGGTTGCAGGCGCCTCTCTGGGCAGCGCCCCTAGCCCTAATCATCTTCATACCGGTGGCCCACGGTGGGGCATGGTTCTGGAAATATATCCTCTTCAAGCCACCCATGGAAAACTACCCGCGTTTCGTCCGTTCCACGGTTCGACTGCGCGAATGGCGTTCCTGCCACCAGCCCCTGGCCCGTTGGCATGTCCTGTTCAATCTTTCTTCGCTTGTTTACAACCGGGTTTTGGTCTCCACCGTGTTCCGACTTCTGGGACGCTATAGTCAGGGGGTTGCCAATGCCCTCAAACCCGAGGTGACCGAACACATTATCCACTGCCCCACCCTGCCGAAACCCTTTGAAGATTTTACCATCCTACTGCTCACCGACCTGCATCTGGACGGATTGCCGGGGCTGGTCGATCGCATCCTCGAACGCCTTGGCCAGCGAAGCTTCGACCTCTGCCTGATCGGCGGCGATATCCGTATGGAAACATACGGGCCCATCGCTCCAAGCCTTCGGGATCTGCGGCGGCTGCTGCCGCATATCCGGACAAGGCACGGAATTTTCGGGGTGCTGGGCAACCACGACTGCATCGAAATGGTCCCGGATTTCGAGGAAGCAGGAATACTGATGCTGGTCAACGATGCCATCCGCATCGACCGAAACGGGGAAAGTCTCTGGCTGGTGGGTATCGACGACCCCAACTATTACAAAACCCACGATACGGCCAAGGCGTTCAGCACCGTGCCTCCCAACGCCTTCAGCATCTTTCTCGCCCATTCCCCCGAGGCCTACACGGAGGCGGCCCGACACCAGACAGCCCTGTACCTCTGCGGCCATACCCACGGCGGCCAGATCTGCCTTGCTTCGGGCACGCCCATCTATACCAACAGCCGCGCCCCGCGTTTCACCGCAAGCGGAACCTGGCATTACCAGGGCATGCAGGGCTTCACCAGCCGGGGGGTCGGTGCTTCCGGCGCGCCGCTGCGCTTCAACTGCCCCGGCGAAATCGCGGTGATCACCCTGCGTGCCCCAGAGCTCTCACCCACCCTTTTTTAAACCTTCGCCGGAACGTTGCCATGCCGAACCAGCCAACAGTGTTCATCAAAAATCGTTCCCTCACCATTACGGTCAACCCGGCCTTCAGCCTGCTCAACAATTATCTGATGCAGAATATCCCCATCCAGACCCTCTGCGGTGGCAAAGCTGCCTGCGGCCGCTGCCGGTTCAAGGTGCTGGAAGGTGCTGCCCACTTGAGCCCGGTGCTGCCTGCTGAAAAAGCCCGCCTCGGGGAGGCATTGATCGCCGCGGGGTGGCGGCTTTCCTGCCAAAGCCATGCCCTGCGGAATGTGACCATCGAATTGCCGGATATGGACGAAAATTTTGCCGACCGCTCCTAATCAGACACACTGTTTCCACAGAAAAAACAACAAGTTGCATTTTCCATGAAGGGTTTGTATTGTGGTCGAAGAATTTCCTCCTACCACCTCTCAGGACACGATGCCATGCTCTCATGCTTCCGACAAATACTTGCCCAACCCAGCATCGCCATTGATCTCGGCACAGCCAATACCAGAATTTATGCCAGCCAGGGCGAAAATTTCTGCGAAGAGCCGACCCTGATCCGGCACATCCGCCAAAATCAAGAGATTCAAGCCCCGGATGAATATCTGACTTACATCAACAACCACCTCGTCTCTTCTCCTTTACGCGGCGGAGTGATTGTTGATATCCACAACGCCATCACCCTGTTAAAACCCATGCTGAGGCGGGCTCGCACCGGCCTGCGGCAACCGGTTTCCCTGGCTTGCGCTCCCACTGACACCACGGAGCGTGAACGAAAACTGCTCACCAAGGCGGTTCTTGATGCAGGCGCTTCCCAGGTGGCCATTATCCCGGAAGTATGGGCTGCGGCAGTCGGCGCAGGAATCGACGTGACCCTGCCCTCTGCCCAGATGCTCATCGATATCGGCGAAGGCGTTACCGACATGGCCGTAATTCGTGACGGGCGGCTTGTTTTCGCCACCGCGACGCGCACGGCCTGTAGCGACCTGCAAAAAGCAGTGCGCACCGCGATCATCTCCCGGTACAAGGTCTGCCTCACCTCTGCTGAAACGGAACGATTGACCCACGAACTTGCTGCTGAAAACCAGAACAACACCCTTGCCGACAGAGATATCCCGGTCCGTGGGATGGATATCATCCGCCGCCGGGAGGTGAGCATCACTGTCACCAGCCGGGAGATTCGTAATGCCATGAATCCAGTCCTTACAAAAATCCTCAAGATGATTGAGGCCGGACTCCGGAAACTTCCGAAAAATATTTCCTGCGAGATCGTGGAATCCGGCATCTGCCTTACCGGAGGCGGCAGCTGCATCAGGGGGATGGACAGCCTGATCGCGGCAAGCACCCGCCTTGACGTGCGGGTTGCCCAGGACCCAATGCATTCGGTGATCAACGGGGCAATCCAGACCCTGCAGTACTGGAGGGGAAAAGAAAATTGGTGGGAAAATATCGCCTGGCCCAGCATCCCCTCATGACACCTGCGCCGTAGCCTGCCCGCTGCAACATAATTCCCAGCCCGTCCGGGTTGACATTTTGGCCCTCTTTGTGCAAACATTACTAAATGAAGAGAGCCATAATCACAGACCTCCGAAACGAAGGGGATTTCCGCTTCCCGCTTGTCCTCTTGCTGTTCTTTTCCCTCCTGGCGGCATGCATTGTTGTAGGCGGTTTTCTCGCCTACAAAAGTTACGAGCGCAACTACACCACTGAAGTGGAGCGCCAGCTTTCCGCCATCGCCGATTTGAAAGTAAATCAGTTGGTCCAGTATCGCAGAGAGCGAATGGAAGATGCCGGTCTTCTGTTCGACAATGCCTCCCTTGCCGCCCTTGTCCGTCGTCATCTGGAACATCCCGAAGATACAACCAATCGCTTGATGCTCCAAAGACGGATAGACAAGCTCCAGTCGCATTATCAGTACGACAGGGTGCGACTCATCGATACAAGCGGAACAACACGTTTGTCGTCGCCAAAAGATTTGCCTTTGGCCAGCTCCGGTGAGCTGAAAACGCTGTCTAAAATCATGCATTCCGGACGGGTGGCATTTTCTGATTTTTACCGGAGCGATCATGATCAACGCGTGTATCTTGCTGTCAGTATCCCTATCCTTGACCGGTTTAATGGCAATCAGCGGCTGGGGTTGCTCTCCCTGCGCATCGATCCGGAGCAGTATCTCTATCCTTTCATCCAGCGTTGGCCTGTCCCCAGCCGGACAGCGGAAACCCTGCTGGTTCGCAGAGAAGAGCAGGAGGTCGTTTTCCTAAACGAGCTCAGATTTCAAAAAAATACCGCCCTGAAGCTGCGTTTTCCGTTGACCAAGACTAATATTCCTGCGGTCCGGGCAGTGCTGGGTCAGACCGGGATCGTAAAAGGTTATAGCCATCAAAACGTACCGGTGATCGCCGACATACGGCCTATCCCGGATTCCCCATGGTTTCTGGTAACCAGGGTGAGCACTTCGGAAGCATACGCGCCGCTACGGGAAGGCTTATGGGCAATAGGCGGATTGATCGCTCTTCTGCTTTTCACTCTCGGCGCGATTGCAGCCTTTATCTGGCAGCGGCAGCGCACGGTTTTCTACCGAAAACAGCACGACACTCTGGCCGCGCTCGATGAAAGCGAGACCCGGTACCGTCATCTGTACGAAAGCATGACCGATGGTTTTGCCCAAACCACCATGACCGGAGAGATCGTCAAGGTTAACCGCCCCTTTTTAAATATGCTGGGTTATTCGGAAGAAGAAGCGCTACGCCTCACCTATCGGGATCTGACCCCGGAAAAATGGCACGCCTTTGAGCAGCAACTGATCGAGACCCAGATTGTACCCTCCGGGTCCTCGGAACTCTATGAGAAAGAATACATCAGAAAAGATAACTCTGTATTTCCCATCGAGCTCAAAACCTATCTGCTCCGCGACGACCAGGGAGTCCCTTCCGGCATGTGGGCCATGGTGCGCGACATCAGCGAGCGCAAAAAGAGCGAGACGGCATTGCGCGAATCCCAACAGCTTTTCGCCACCGTTGCCAGCAACTCGCCCGCCCTGATCTGGATGTCCGGCCTCGACAAGGGCTGCACCTGGTTCAACCAGCCCTGGCTGACCTTTACCGGCCGAGACATGACGGAAGAACTGGGCAGCGGCTGGACAGCAGGGGTGCATCCAAATGACCTGACGCTTTTCCTGCAAAGATACAATGAGTCTTTCGAATCCCGGCAACCGTTCGTTATGGAATACCGGTTGCGTCGCCACGATGGCGAATACCGCTGGCTCCTTGACCAGGGCCAACCGCGCTATGATGCAGCCAACGTCTTTGCGGGCTATATCGGCTCCTGCCTGGATATCACCGTACACAAAACCCTGGAAAACCAGGTACGGCACGCGGTGAAAATGGAGTCCATCGGCACCCTGGCCGGAGGGGTGGCCCACGACTTCAACAACATCCTCATGGCGATCATCGGTTATGGCCAGTTGACTCTCATGTCCATGTCCCAAGACGACCCCCAACGCCTGAATATCGAACACATGCTCGAAGGGGCGGACCGGGCCGCCCGTCTTACCAAGGATCTCCTCCTGTTCAGCAGAAAGCAGGTCAGCGAACGCAAGCCAGTGGATCTGGACGAAATCATCAAGACGGTTGAAAAATTCATCGTTCGGGTGATCGGCGAAGATATCGCCTGCAAAACCAGGCTTCCGGAGCAACCGCTCATCATCCTTGCCGACAGCCACCAACTGGAACAGGTGCTGATGAATTTCGCCACCAACGCCCGGGACGCCATGCCCAAGGGCGGAACCTTCAGTGTCACTGCGGAGCAGACAATTCTGAACCAGGATTTCACCGCAGCCCATGGATTCGGCAGGCCCGGCCTCTACGCCTTGCTCACTGTTTCGGACAACGGCTGCGGCATGGACGAACAGACCCGCAACCGGATCTTCGACCCGTTCTTCACCACCAAGGAGGTGGGCAAAGGCACCGGACTCGGGCTGGCTGTAGTGTATGGGATTATCAAGCAGCATGAGGGCTACATCAATGTCTACAGCGAGCCAGGCAGGGGAGCCACCTTCCGGATCTACCTGCCGCTGGTCGTTGCGGAATCCCCTGAAAAAATCATCGAGGAAAAGGAACAACCTCCAGCCCATGGCACGGAAACCATCCTGATAGCCGAGGACGATGAATCCCTGCGGACCCTTGCAGTAACAGCACTTACCCGATTCGGCTACACGGTGATCGAAGCGGTTGACGGCGAAGAAGCAGTGCAAAAATTCAAGGAAAATCAAACCGCCATCAAGCTGCTTTTGTTCGACATCGTCATGCCGAAGATGAACGGCCAGGAAGCCTATGAGGCAATCCGAAACATCCGGCCGGATATTAAAGCGATCTTCATGAGCGGCTACGCGCCGGAAATGATCCGCGAAAAGGCCGCACTGGAAAGTACCGCGCCTCTGCTGGCCAAACCCCTCTCGCCCACGGAACTTTTAAAGAAAGTACGGGATATCCTGGACCGTTAGATTAGCAGGCAAGAGACCAGGACTGCAGGATTTCACAACTATCCAGAAGAGGTAACTGTCTCGAAGTGGTGCAGATGTGCGGAAGAGGTCTGCGAAGTGTGCTATTGCACACGAGCCGGCCAATGACAGCGCAGATGTGGTGCTACAGGATAGTTACCGAATTTCAATGGCGCTAACCGGACATGACGCCACAGCTTCTTCGCAATCACATGTATGACACTGGTCCGGCCCGATCACCCACGACTTTTCGTCCCGCAGCTCAAACACCTCCGGGCACAATTCCGCACACACCCCGCAACCGATACACAGATCCTGATCCACTGTTGGCGCAGCCATAATTTTCTCCTTATTACTAAGACCCCGGGCTATTTCCCCTGATCCCGAAACCCCTCGCGGACCACGCTGTACTTGCCGGTCGCCGTATCGAGATCGTAGATGTTGAAATTAGTCCGCATGTCGAGTCCCTCGTAATGCACGGCAAAATTGAGCGAGGCCGAGCCTTCCACCCCGCTGACGATGCGATGGAACACGTACCGGGGCCAGACCAGCATGGCGGGTTCATCAAGCAGCACCTTGCCGTTCTGAAGGACCTGATGGGGAGTGACGGTGAAGCTCTCCATTCCGTAAGCTTGCAGATAGATGTCCACCTCACGCGTGCCAAAAAGAACAATGAGGTTGTCGTCCTGATGGGGATGCATATACCAGGGTCGTGCCACCTCGCCCACCGGTCCGGGAGATACTGCGCTTTTCTCATGCAGCACCCGATCGATGGCGTCGATCCGGGGCAGACACTCCATGGGCACGTTGTCGAAAAGCACCCCAGGGGTGCGCCGCAGCATCTGCAAGGGAATGATCCGATAAAAATCCTTCACTTCCTTAAAAATTTCAAAGTCAGCCATGAAGGTGCTCCTTTTTGTTTATTCCTGCCCCAGACTACGGCAAGAGCGAGGAAAACCAGACAACATCTCAACTCCGTTCACCCTGAGCCTGTCGAAGGGTCTCCCAAACCAAAAAGCCGGGGATGGACTTTTTCAATATCCCTGCTATATTGTGACAGTTTTTACGGCTTCCGGCAAGAGAACCTCACGACGGATAGCCAGCCCTTGCATTTGCCGGCAGCCCCGAGGAGAACACCATGGAGAAAAATAGCGGCGCGGGCCTTACCCGTCTTCGCAACGCCTTCGGCTGGTCCATGGCAGGACTTAAAGCCGCCTTTAAGCACGAAAAGGCCTTTCAGCAGGAGCTTGTCCTTTGTCTCCTCCTGGCGCCCCTGGCCCTGTGGCTTGGCAACACCGGCCTGGAAAAGGCCCTGCTTCTGGGCTCACTTCTGCTGGTATTGATCGTCGAGATTATAAACAGCGCCATCGAAGCGGTGGTGGACCGTTTTGGCGGGGAACACCATACCCTGTCGGGCCGCGCCAAGGACATGGGCTCGGCCGCCGTGTTTCTCGCCCTGGCCAACGTGGTGCTGACTTGGGTTCTCGTTCTTTTCTTCTAGCCGTAAAATATCCTACATTGTGGTAGATCTTCCTCTTGACAACGCATCGCGCGTCGGGAATAATCCGCTTCTTCCGGCTCGATATATTGTGTTGTTTTCACGACTTTAGTACAGGTGCATCATGAATAAATCCCCCATCCGGCCAAGCGACTGTTTCAAACATTACACCTTGGACCAGGACAAGGTCTGCAGCCCGACCGAGACGGTGAACCGTTTCAAGGAACGGCTTGTCGAGGTGAACCTGGACATCCTCCAGGAGGTACGCCGCATCGACAATGGCAGGCTGGATATCCCGGTCTATTTCAGCGTCTGCGGCAAGGATGCCCAGGCGGTGATCGGCAACAAGAAGCAGATGGGTAAAGGCAGCACGCCGGAGCAGTCCCAGGCCAGCGCCTGCATGGAACTGGCCGAGCGCTTCAGTTTTTTTTCCTTTAAAAAAGACGAAGCAAACTTCATCACCGACACCTATGCCAATCTCAAACAAACAGATCAGCCGCTCCTGCCCCTGGTGCGTCTCCTGCTCTCGGTCCATGATGAAAATACCGACATCGCCACCCTGGAACGGCTCATCGAGGACATCCCCATCCAGTGGGTCTGGGGTACCAACCTTAACAGCGGCGAGGTGCTGCTGGTCCCCTTCAGCTGGTTTTACGCGATAAACGAGTTCAACGGCCCCTCAGCAGGCAATACCTTTGAGGAGGCAATTCTCCAGGGGATCAGCGAACTGGTGGAACGGCACGTCTGTTCTCTGGTCAACCACCACAGCCTTGCCACCCCGGCCATAGATCCGGACAGCGTCACCGACCCGGTGGCCCGTGAGTTGATCGATAAGTTTCAAAAAAACGGTATCGAGCTGTACCTCAACGACTTCACCCTGGATACCGGCATCCCCACGGTGGGGGCATTGGCCATCGACCGCTCCACCTTCCCGAACACGAGCGAAATCGTCTATACGGCGGGCACCACACCGGACCCGGAAAAAGCCTTGATCCGGGCGATCACCGAGGTGGCCCAACTGGCAGGCGACTTCAACTCCAGCGCCAACTATGTGGCCAGCGGGCTGCCCAAGCCCCTATCCATGGACGAGGTCCGCTACCTCACCGAGACGGAAACCACCATCTCCATCCACGACATGCCCCAGCTGAGCGACAACAACATGCGGGTGGAAATCGACCGCTGCCTGGCAGCCCTGTCCCGCCTCGGCCTTGAGGTGCTGGTGGTCAACACCATGCACGAGAAACTCCAGGTTCCGGCCATTTACACCATCATCCCCGGCTGCCATTTCCGGGAGCGCTCCATGATCAACAACGTGGGGCTGTTTGCGGCAAAGCTGGTTACCGAGCGCATCCACGAGCCGCAAGCCCAGCTCCGGCAACTGGAAAAGATGCAAACCTATCTGCCGAACGCCTATTTTCTCGAATATTATCTTGGCAAAAACATGCAGGCCCAAGGAGAACTGGCCCAGGCGGTGGCCCATCTGGAAAGGGCCCTGGCCCTGCAGCCGGAAGAAGAGGATATTCCTTATATCTATTCGCACTTGGGAGACTGCCTGAAAGACATGGGAGAATACGGCAAGGCCATTGCCGCGCTGCAAAAAGGAGCGGAACATGACGAAGATCGGCCGGATATCCACAACCTGCTGGGTTTTTGCCACTTCAAGCTGGACGACTACCAGACGGCCATTGGCCATTTTCGCCGAACCGTGGAGCTGAATCCGGCCTCGGCCATCGACTACGCCAATCTGGGGGTCAATTACCGCAGGCTCGGCAAAAGCGACGAGGCCATGCGTTATTTCGAACTGGCCCTGAGCCTGGACCCGAACATCGAGTTTGCCCAGAATAATCTGGCGGAGTTGAGCTCAGGCAATTAAAAGAAGAATCCTAAAATATCGTCATCCCGGCGAAGAGTGGGGTCCAGCCTTGCTGCATCTCTCCGGAAAACTGGATCGGAGTCTCGCTTCGCTTGCTTACCTCCACCCTTCGCCGGAATAACAGGAAAAAACACAAAGTCGTACCCAAAACCGGCTTTACTGTGACAGCTTGTTCACCCAGCATACATGGCAGCCATCTCCGCCGTGTATGGGCCATCCTTCTCCAGGCAGATAAAAAACTCCGGCAACACCGCCAACCCTTCCCCGCCGTTCTTCACCGTTTCCACCAATACCAGCCCGGCTGAAGCGCCGGGATAGGGATGCACCATCTGGAGCCGTTTCGGTTCTAGCCCGTTTTCCCGCAATACAGCAAGCAGAGTCTCAACCCGCGTTGCCGGATAGACAAAAGCCGCCCTGCCTTCGGGTTTCAGGGCAAATGCTGCGGCCTGGGCCATCTCGGCTATGCCGCCAAGGATCTCGTGCCGGGCTTTTGCTCGTTCGGTTTCCGGATGATGGCGACCGCTTCCAATTGGATAGTAGGGGGGATTTGTCACCACCCAATCGCAGGCCCCTTGGGGAATCAGGGCTGCAATTTCACGGCAATCGCCTTGGACAACCGTCAATCTACTCTCAAGGGTATTGATCACCACGTTGTGACGGATAAGCTCGACCAAGCGCGATTGCACCTCAAGGGCGACTAAACTGACTGTGGGGTAGCGGTGGGAGAGGATCAGGGAGATAATCCCGCATCCGGCGCCAAGATCGAGAATCCGGGCCTCGGGTTCCGGGGCGATGAAGTGGGCAAGGAGAACGGCATCAACGGAAAAACGGTAGCCTTGCCGGGGTTGCAGGCAACATAGTTTGCCGGCAAAGAGAGTCTCTTCGGTAAGCTCCGGGAGATGAGCCATCCGGCAGCGATCAGGAAGAAACTTTTTCTTCGGGCACAATCTTATTAAGCAGCAGCCCGGTGAGCAGTTTCGGGTAAAAATAGGTGGATTTGTGCGGCATGACCAGCCCCTCGTCCGCCACCCGCTTCACCTGGGAAACCAGGGTGGGATTCATCAGGAAAAGCAAAGGACTGCGGTCAGCCCGGCTCTCGCCTTCTTTGATCGCGACATCAAGGGCAATATCCGAATCGCTGTAATAATCCACCAGACTTTCCTTCACGCACCGATCATGATCAAGCTGCAACAACCGTTCAATGATGAGGTCGGAAAGGATAACCACGTCCAGCTCGCGCAGGGCAACAGGCTGCTTGGCGCCCAGAGCCTCGTCGATCACTCCGTCCCGCAGGGTCAAAAGCAGACACCGATCCTCCTGGGGATGATAAAGGCCAAACATCGTTGCCGCGCCGGAGTTTTCCGCCATGCGGCCCAGAACCTCGGCCACCAGGGTCTCGCGGGAGCCACCGCTGATCTCCTCCACGATAAAGCTCTGCGAAAGCTTGACCATCAAGTCGAACAGGGCAACACTCTCGAGCATCCGCACCAGACGGTGGGTGGGGAGCACGGAAAGACCCGGGTCTTCCATGCCGCAGAGATACATCATCGTATGGTTGTATGGGCTGTCCTCGGACACCTCGCCCAGTCGTTCCCGCATCAGGGCGCGGAACTGAAGGGCAGTGGTGTAGCGATGATGGCCATCGGCAATATAAAGGGATCTTTCCTTAAACAGTTCGCGGACCTGGGAGAGGACCGCCGGGTCACTCACCCCCCAGATGGTATGAATGCAGCCATCGTGATCGGTGACGCTGGAGAGCGGCTCCGCGGAGCGACCTCCTTCCAGAAGCGCCATGATCTGGCCCTGGGCATCGGGATAGAGTGAAAAAATCGGACTGAACTGAGCATGACAGGTGTCAAGCAGACTGAGTCGGTCGGAGGTGACGCCGGAAAAGGTTTTTTCGTGAGGCTTGACAATGCCTTCGGCAAACTCGGCCAGTTGCACCAGACAGAGCAGCCCCTTGCGGGTGAGGCGTCTGCCGGAAGGCAACCCATACTCGGTGTGATACAGATAGATGGTCGGCTCCTGCTCCCGGACCAGCACCTCTTCCTGCTGCCACTTGGCAAAGGTTTCCTTGGCCTGCAAATACCGGGCTTCGGTCAACTGATCGGCGCTGAAATTCTTGCTCAGATCCAGATGGATCATGTTGTAAGGATTTTTGGCGGCAAAAGCGGCCTGAGCCTGAAGATCGATCACGTCATAGGGCGGGGTGACCACCTCTTCCAGATGCTGGATCTTGGCCGGGTTGTATCGAAGGGCGCGAAAGGGCGCGATCAAAGCCATTGTTCTCTCTCCTTGCCCGGACAGACGGAACAAAGGTCCGCACCTGTCGGCAAATGCTCCCGGCACGCATGAACCGGTTGACTTCCCTTGGGGGAATAGATATGTTTTGCAAATATGCCTTTGCTTGGTGGACTTGCAAAAATCAAAAAATCACAACGCCCGTCATTCCGGCGAAAGCCGGAATCCAGTGTGTTTTGTTTAAATTGCGACGAGACTGGACACCGGTTTTCACCGGTGTGACGACCTGCTACGACGCCATCATTACATAGTAAAAAAACATCCACATTTCAAGTGGACATTGTACCCGGTACGCTTTCTTTTACAAACGAACTTTTCCAACAATGAAGAGGTTTTCCCATGTACGATATCTTCACCCGCACTCATTTTTCCTCCGGCCACCACCTGCGCAACTATCCCGGCAACTGTGAGCGGCCGCACGGCCACAACTGGCATGTAGAGGTAACCGTCCGCGCCACCGAACTCGACGAGCTGGGCATGGGTATCGATTTCAAGAACCTGAAAAAGGCGGTGAACGTGATCATGGAAGACCTGGACCACCGCGATCTCAACGAACATCCGGCCTTCCAAAACAAAAACCCCTCATCCGAAAACATTGCCGCTTACATCTTCGAAACCCTCAAGGGCTCGCTGACCACAGATCGCTACCGACCTTACAGCGTCACGGTCTGCGAAACGGAGAACTGTTGCGTGACCTACCGTGAAGGGTGAGCCGCCCCTGCAGCTTTCCGAGATTTTTTACAGCATCCAGGGGGAGTCTTCCTTTGCAGGCTACCCCTGCCTTTTCTTCCGATTCTCCGGCTGCAACCTGCGCTGCTCTTACTGCGACGCTAAATACACCTACGAAGAACCGACCAACCCCACAACTATTGAGAATCTGCTGACCGAAGCTGACCGATACCCCAACGTTCTCATCGAAATCACCGGCGGCGAACCCCTGCTTCAAGATGGGGTCTATCCGCTCATGGACAGGCTGCTCGCAGCAGGCCGCACCGTGCTGCTGGAAACAAACGGCAGCATCTCCATTGAACGGGTGCCCAAAGAGGTGGTGAAGATTATCGATCTTAAATGTCCGGACAGCGGGATGAGCGAGAAAATGAACCTTGCCAATCTCGACCTTCTCACGCCCCACGACGAGATCAAATTCGTGGTCAGCTCCCAAGGTGACTACGACTGGGCCAGGGACATGATCAACAAACACCGGTTGGTTGAAAAAGCAAAGCTGATCCTCTCCCCGGTGATCGGCCGCCTTGAGCCCGCCTTGCTGGCCCAGTGGCTCATGACCGACTGTCTTCCGGCCCGCCTCCAACTCCAGCTCCACACCCTGCTCTGGCCTGAAATGAAGCGGGGGGTATAACCGCGCCCCTGCCCTATCAATCATCCACAAAAGGAAAATTTCCATGAAGATGCAAGACTATTTTGAAAGCACCACCGGTCGAGGAGTATTGGCAACCTCCGGCAGCGACGGCAGAGTCGATGCGGCAGTCTACAGCACCCCCCATGTTCTGGAAGACGGCTCCGTAGCCTTTATCATGCGGGAAAGGCTCTCCCACCAAAATGTCCGGGAAAATCCCCATGCCGCCTATCTCTTCGTCGAAGAGGGCTCCGGTTCTCGCGGGGTACGCCTTTTTCTTAAAAAAATCAAAGAAGAAACCGACCCCGAAAAAATCAAGAGCATGATGCGAAGACACCTCTCGCCTGCGGAAGATAAAGCACACGGTCCATCCTATCTGGTCACCTTTACAATCGAAAAAATCCTGCCGTTGCTTGGTGACGACTCGACCAAGGTCCCTTTTTGCTGAGCCCCAAAAAAGCGGAGTGCCGTATCCGAATGGTTGTAACCTGAGGAATTCTCCCATGGACGCCCCTTGCAAGATCTTGATTACCGGCGCCACCGGTTACATAGGCCGACGTTTGAAAGACCGGCTGCTGAAACATCCGGAACTGGCGATACGAATTCTGGTTCGCAACAAACGCAAGGTACGCCCGGAAGTCCTCCCTAAGGTTGCAGTGGTGGAGGGCGACACCTTCAGCCCTGAGGCGCTGCGCGAAGCTCTCTTAGGAATCGATATCGCCTTTTACCTCATCCACTCCATGGGCTCAGGCAAGGATTTCGAAGAGCGCGATCGGCTGAGCGCTGTAAATTTCCGGGATGGTTGTATCGGTGCCGGAGTTAAGCGACTTGTCTACCTGGGAGGCTTGGGAGTCAAGGAGACCGCCAGCCGCCATCTATTGAGCCGCATCGAGACCGGAGAAATCCTTTCCGCCAAACCGGAGAGCCTGCAAACCATCTGGTTCAGGGCCGGAATTATCATCGGTGCGGGCAGCGCCAGTTTTGAGATTATTTATAATCTGATCCAAAAACTGCCCCTCATGGTGACCCCGAAATGGGTTCAGACGAAAACGCAACCCGTTTCAGTCAACGATGTTCTTTCCTATCTGGAAGCCGCGATCACCGTAAAAATCCAGGGCGATCTGATAGTGGATATCGGCGGCGAGGCCATGAGCTTTCGAGACATGATGCTCCGCGCCGCCCAGGTCATGGGACTACATCGCCTGCTGCTGCCGGTGCCGGTGCTGAGTCCCCGCCTCTCTTCCTTCTGGCTGATCCTCTTCACCCCCATCCCCTACCGGATGGCTGCCGCCCTTGTGGAAGGTCTCAAATCGGAAACCATTATCCAAAACGACCATGCCCGTCGCCATTTCCCGGCGATAGAACCAAAAAGCTATGAAAGCTCGGTACAAGCGGCCATCGGCGAGTTGGAACAGGATTTGGTCATCAGCCGCTGGTGTGACAGCTCCACAGAGCCGTTCTGCGATATCCTGCATCAGGACGACCCGGGAGCCCCCATCCTGCGGGACCGGAGGGAGATCCCCCTGCACGGGTTGGACCCGGCCTTGGTGTATGCGGCAATCAAAGGGATCGGCGGCTCCGACGGCTGGCTCGCCTACAATATGCTCTGGCAGATCCGTGGTTTTTTAGACAAGCTGACCGGCGGCTATGGTCTGAATAGAGGAAAAAGACAGCAAAAAGAACTGAGAGTGGGAGATGCTCTTGATTTCTGGAAGGTTGCCGACCTCAAAGAAAACAAACGGGTTCTGCTTCTGGCCCAGATGAAGGTGCCGGGCAAGGCCTGGCTTGAATTCGACATTCAGGAAGACCGGCTGGTACAGACCGCCCATTTCCACCCCCGCGGACTGCTGGGCAGACTGTACTGGTATTCGGTCCTGCCTTTTCACGAACTGGTGTTCAAAAATCTTGCCGAAAAGATTGTGGGGCGAGCCATCAGCTTGCGCTCCGCTTCCAAGCCACCCGACACAACCTGCTCTGACGAAAAATGAGACGGATGGCGAGTACGTTCACAATTTCGCCCCATTGACATACAACCAAAGATAAAAAAGAGACCCACCCGATCGCCTTTTTTATTGCTCATAACTCAAAACAGCACCGGTGGATGTTTTACATCCACCGCTCACTGAATATGCTACAATACTTCCCATGGAAATAGCGCTCAAAATAGGGATCAGCGCCTGCCTGCTGGGAGAACCGGTCCGCTACGACGGTGGCCACAAGCTGGACCATTTTCTCGTCGAGACATTGGGCCGGTTCGTCTCCTTTGTTCCGGTCTGTCCGGAATCGGAATGCGGCCTCGGCGTGCCTCGCGAGGCCATGCGGCTTACGGGCGACCCGGCCTCGCCGCGCCTGGTGACCATCCACACCGGCCGGGACCTTACCGCACTGATGGAGAGCTGGACAACCCGACGGGTTACGGAGTTGGCCACAGAAGATCTCTGCGGCTTTATTTTCAAAAGCCGCTCACCCTCAAGCGGCATGGAGCGCGTAAAGGTCTATCCCGATAGCGGCGGACCGCCGGTAAAAACCGGGGTAGGGTTCTTTGCCAAGGAGTTCATGGCCCGTTTCCCGCTGCTGCCGGTGGAGGATGAAGGCCGGCTCCATGACCCGATCCTGCGGGAAAACTTTATCACGCGGATTTTCGTGCTCAAGCGCTGGCGCGATCTTCTGGTCGGTAATCGCTCCCGCGGCGGGCTTGTGGCCTTCCACACCGCCCACAAACTCCTGCTCTTCTCTCACAGTGAAAAGCATTATCGCGCCATGGGCAAGCTCGTTGCCGAGGCAAAAAAAATATCCATGGACGAATTGTTTTCCGGATACGAATCCCTGCTCATGGAGGCCCTCCGGCTAAAAAGTTCGCTCGCCAAAAACAGCAATGTTCTGCTCCATATCCTGGGCTACTTCCGAAAGAATCTCTCCGCTGACGAAAAGCAGGAAATGGTCGAACTTATCGACCGCTACCGGGGCGGCCTGGTCCCCCTCATTGTGCCCATCACTCTGATCAACCACTATGTGCGCAAATACGCCGAGTCCTATTTGGCCGGCCAGATATATCTCAACCCCCACCCCCTGGAGTTACAACTGCGCAACCATGTCTAACCGCCATCTAGCTGTCGCCGTGCTTGCCGCATTCCTTCTATCCTCATGCTACGGCTGCGCCAGCCGAACCACCGTTGCACCGCTGGCCACCGTCTCCTATGTCGACCTGGCCCGTTATAGCGGCACCTGGCATGAGTTGGCCCGCTTACCCATGTGGTTCCAGCGCGATTGCCTGCAATCCCGGGCCGAATATACCCTGTTGTCAGAGAATGAAATCACGGTGGTCAATTCCTGCCCCACAGCAGGTGGCGGTAATAAAAAAGCGCACGGCATCGCCATGGTGGTGGATGAGCAGACAAACGCCAAACTCACTGTCCGTTTCGACAACTGGTTTTCCCGAATTTTTCCAGGTCTCACCACCGGTGACTATTGGATACTCTGGCTCGACCCTGCCTATCAAACCGTCCTGGTCGGCACCCCTGATCGAAAATTTCTCTGGATCCTCGCACGTACGCCTTCGGTGGACCGGGAAACCTTCAACCAACTGTCAACCCTTGCCCAAGAACTTGGCTTTGCCACGGAACAGCTGATTGTTTTCCAACACGACAGGTAAACCCAAAAAACTGAAAGGCACTGCGCTGCCCGGGGACGAAACCGGGGATGTGAGGGGAAAAAATTAACCTGCCCCATTTTTACTGAGCAGAACCAGGCATGCCTATGAAATTGCAGGAGTAAGATTCCCGGTGACAAACGACTCCCGGTCCGGTAAAATTCCTCCTCAGGCAAACCCCAACCAATTAAACATCTTTCCGCCGAATATGACCGCCCAACTCTGCCCTTCCGAAATATCCCGGCAACCGCGCTGCTCTCAGGTTGAAATCGAAAACCAGAGCAAAGCGATCAGCCACAACCGCCAGTTGCTGGACGTTCTGGATGGTTTCCCCGGCTTTGTTCTGGTCCTCAACCAGACCAGGCAAATCGTTTTCGCCAACCAGGCCTTTCTGCGTTTCCTTGGCGCAAACTCCCTTGCCGAGGTGCTGGGGAAAAAACCAGGGGACGCCCTGGCCTGCGAACATGCCGTGCACAGTGCTCTGGGCTGCGGCACCACCAACTTCTGCTCCACCTGCGGCGCGGCCAAAGCCACCCCCCCTATGCACCAGCCGACAAACGACGCAGCCCAAGAATGTCGAATCAGACAGGAAGGCAGCGGAATGGCCTTTGACTTTCGGGTGCAGACCGCACCCTTCCCAGGCGCCAACAACAACCTCTACCTCTTCTTTCTCACCGATATCTCCCATGAAAAAAGGCGGCGTGCTCTGGAGCGCATCTTCTTTCACGATGTGGCCAATATTGCCATCGGCATGGTGGGCTTGAGCCGGAACCTGTGCGAAAAAGAGCTGGGTGCGGAAAAAGAGAAGCAGTTCAAGAATATTCTCCATCGCTATGCACATCGGCTGGCCGACGAGGTTGAGGCGCAGCGCGATCTTGCTGCGGCGGAGAACAACGAACTGCACCTGCAGGCCCAGCCCTGCGCAAGTCTTACCCTGCTTGGCGAGGTGGCTGCCTTTTACAACAATGGCGGCAACGAGCAGACCAGCAAGGTGGAAATTGCCGCCGACGCCGTGGCAACGGAGTTTTTCACCGACCCGCGGCTCTTGCACCGCATCCTGATCAATATGACCAAGAATGGTATCGAGGCCTCCTCTCTTGAGGGTGTGGTCCGGATCGGCTGCGAGCAGGCAGGAAACAACTTGGAGTTCTGGGTACACAACCAGAGTTGCATACCTGAGCAAGTGCAGCTACAAATATTCCAGCGCTCCTTTTCCACCAAAAGCTCGGGCCGGGGTCTGGGCACTTACAGCATGAAACTGCTGGGCGAGCGCTACCTGAAAGGCAGGGTCAGCTTCAGCTCCTCGCCGGAAAAAGGCACCACCTTCCGCTTCCGCTGCCCCTGCACCATCGAAACCGCCAACCCGTGACGCCCGACACAACCTCACGAACCGCTCCTGCCGGACAACCTGGCATCGTGAAGCTCTTAACACCCTGTCGGGGAAAATGGGAGCTTGTAGAAACTGTTCGGGAAAACACCGTACAGGCCCGAGTGCACTCCAAAAGAGGAGAACACAGGGAGATACTCGAAGAATTCGATGAACCGGCTCAAGAAAAAAGAAGAAGCGGCTGTCGCGGAACCGACAACCAAGGAATGCCCGCACTGTTGCTCCACCATCCCGATCAAGACAGTGCGTTGCCCGCAATGCACCTCGGAGCTTCAGGTGACGTAGACGTTGAAATACAGAAACAAAACTTTTTCTGATTACCACTAATCTTCAGCCAGTTTTTTCCGTCATTCCGGCGGAGGCCGGAATCCAGAGGAATTAGCTCCCTTCTGCCTGGATTCCGGCCTCCGCCGGAATGACTTGTTCGCAAGCAAGAGATTGACACAAATTACGAA
>VMSS01000013.1 GCA_013791995.1 Desulfurivibrio sp.
CGTTGCGTTACGGCCAGCCGGCGAAGATGGCATGATGAAGGTTTTTTTCTGCCAACAATGTGTTGCACAAATTGATCTGAGAGTTTCATAGTATGTTTAAAACTGTTACCCATCTCCCCTAACAGGTGTTACCTATGTCTCCGGTCTATACATGCGGGAGAGGGATAGGGTGAGGGGGAAGATGTTTAAGGTGAGGTTATCGGCGAGTTCACCCACCCCCCTGCCCCCTCCCGTCAGCAGTGTCAGCGGCGAGGGAGGGGGGGTTATATGACTGCCTGCCAGAATGAGTGCCACCCGAGCGGATCGTATGTGGCCATTTTTTTTTCCATCCACTACGTGCTCAAGGCGGAACAGTTGCTGAAAGGTGCGAGCATCCCCCTGGATGTTGTGCCGGTGCCCCGTGAAATCAGCGGGGATTGCGGCATGGCCATCACCTTTGATCCGTCTCGATTTGGTGAGGTGCAGTCTATTTTGGCTGCGGCCGATATTGCCATTGCCCGGATTTTTTGTAAGGAAGCGGAAGGGGTTTTTCGCGAGATAGCTTGGAAAAGTGATTCGTGATACTTTTAAATGTTTTGAAAAGCGGTGCTTCGACAGGCTCAGCACGAACGGAATAAAAATATCTTAAGACATATCCGTTCGGCCTGAGCCTGTCGAAGGCCCGTTGTTATATGACCATAATGGAAGGAATAATGACCAAACCGAAACTGACCAGCACCGTTAAAGCCGCCGGTTGAGCCGCAAAATTGAGTCCGGGGGACCTGGACCATATATTGTGCGGCCTTGATCTGCCAACCGATCCGAATCTGATCGTGGGTGCGACAACGGGCGAGGATGCCGGGGTGTATCGTCTCAACGACGACACCGCCCTCATCCAAACGGTGGATTTTTTCACTCCCATTGTCGACGACCCCTACCAGTTCGGGCAGGTGGCGGCTGCCAACGCGCTTTCCGACGTGTACGCCATGGGCGGGAAGCCGCTGTTGGCCATGAACCTGGTGTGTTTTCCCATCAAGGAGATGGACCGGTCTATCCTGAAGGATATTCTGCGCGGCGGGCTCGACAAAATCAAGGAGGCCGGGGCCTTGCTGGTGGGCGGGCATTCCATCGAAGACAGTGAGCTGAAATATGGCTTATCCATCACCGGGGTGGTCCATCCCAGCCGGGTGATTCTCAACTCCGGAGCTCAGGTGGGTGACCGTCTTCTGCTCACCAAGCCCCTGGGCACCGGGATCCTCTCCACAGCCCTCAAGGGCGGCGTTGCCGCAAAAGGCACCGAGGCCATGATCACCACGGTCATGGCCACCTTGAACCGCGAGGCGGCCCAGCTCATGCAGACCATCGGCCCCCACGCCTGCACCGATATCACCGGCTTCGGGCTGGTGGGGCATCTGTACGAAATGGCCCTTGCATCGGGAGTGGCGATTCGGATAGATTCGCGGGCCGTGCCGGTGCTGCCGGAGACCCTGCACTTTGCCTCCATGGGCATCATCCCGGAAGGAGCCCATAAAAACAAGGCTTTCTACGGGCAGTATATGAAAAGCAGTCTGGAGGAGATGGACCCCATGGAGATGGTCCTCCTTGATCCGCAAACCTCGGGCGGTCTGCTCATAGCCGCCTCAGCCGATGGGGTCAACTCCATTGCCGAGCGGCTGGGAAAACGCAATTACCCCCTGGATTTCGGCATTATCGGCGAGGTGATTGCCGGTCCGCCGGGCACCATTGAAATCGTTTGATAGACAAGGTATAGCATCAGTCATGCTCAGATTTTTTCTCGATCAAAGCCACAGGGAAAAAGAATCCCGCGGGCCGGTGACGGACAAATTGATCAGTCTGGTGCTGGATTCCGGGTTTTCCAGCAGTATTGCGGCCTATGTTCTGGCGTGGGCTCTTTTCCTCATGGTGCAGAAGGTTGTTTCTCCGGATTTGCTGACCGGCTGGTTGATTGCCACAACACTCATTTTCCTCCTCAGGCTTGCGGCCACCCGCTGTTACCGGAAAAAGGCCAAAAAAGATGATCTGGCCTCCTCTCCCTGCGTCAAAGCATATGTTGGTCTGGTTTTTCTCACCGGTATCTGCTGGGGCGTGGCGGTATTTCTGTTTTTTCCTCCCGGAGCGACACTTGAGCAGCTGGGCATTGTCTTTATCGGAGCCGGTGTCACCGCCGGGGCAATCCCTATCCTGTCGCCTCTGCGGAAGCTCTACTACTGGTACATCTGCTTTCCGCTTTTTCCCTTGGCCTTCAGACTCTTTGAACAGGGCGGCACCATGTATCTGGTCATGGGAATCATCGTCCTTTTTTATTTCATGGTTCTGGTTAATTCCGCCACGGTTATGCAGGAATCCCTGGTCTCCGCCCTGGAAAATCGGTTTGCCAACGATGCCCTGCTGGCGAAATTCAAGCAGGCCAGCGAGGAGGGCGAAGCCCTCAACCTTGAGCTTATTGCCGAGAACGAACGGCGCAAGGCCACGGAAAGCGAGCTGGTTCTGGCCCGCGATGCGGCCGAGGCGGCCAGCCGGGCCAAGGATGAGTTTCTTGCCAATATGAGCCACGAGATCAGGACGCCCATGAACGGCATCCTCGGCACCCTGCAGCTTATGCAGGACACGAAAATGGATGACGAGCAAAAAGATTATATACGAACCGCCCATTCTTCGGCCGAAGCGCTGCTGTCCATCCTGAACGATATCCTCGATTTTTCCAAAATCGCCGCCTACAAGATGCAGCTTGAGGACATTCCTTTCAGCCTGCGGACCGTGATCGGCGATCTGGTGACCTTGCTCGGCAACCAGTCCCAGGATAAAAATGTAGCCGTGGTTGCGGAGATCGATCCACAGGTGCCGGAAATGCTTCTCGGTGATCCGACCCGGATGCGGCAGGTGCTGACCAATTTCATGACCAACGCAATCAAGTTCACCGAGCAGGGCGAGGTGCGGGTGCGGGTGGTGTGCCTGTCCTCCTTTGCTTCCCGCGTGGTTTTGCGGCTTGAAGTCCGCGATAGCGGCATCGGCATTTCTCCGGAAAAACAGAAAGACCTGTTCCAGAGCTTTACCCAGGCGGATGGTTCCACCACCAGAAAATATGGCGGCACCGGTTTGGGTCTGGCCATTGTCCGTCAGCTTGTCCTGATGATGGGCGGGAAGATCGGGGTGGAGAGTGAGCCCGGCAAAGGTTCCACGTTCTGGTGCGAGCTGGATTTTCCGGTGGCGACCGGGGTCGCGCAAACCGAGGAGAAGAAAGAGAAGGCGGCCCAAGGTGAGGGCGTTCTGGCGGGGCATGTACTGCTGGTGGAAGACAACAAGGTCAACCAGATGGTGGCCAGCAAGATGCTAACCGGCATGGGTCTGACCGTGGATGTTGCGGAGAACGGAGAAAAGGGGCTGGCAGCCCTGGCAGAGACGCACTACGATCTGGTGCTCATGGACTGCCAGATGCCGGTGCTCGACGGCTATGGAGCGACGAAAGCGTTTAGGGACCAGGAACCTCCGGGAGAAAAGCGGCTGCCCATCATCGCCATGACTGCCAACGCCCTGGAGGGCGACCGGCAGAAATGTCTGGATGCGGGCATGGATGACTATCTTGCCAAGCCGGTGAAAAAGGAGCTGTTGCGCAAGCTCCTGGGTGAATGGCTTCCCGATATTTCTTCATAA
>VMSS01000108.1 GCA_013791995.1 Desulfurivibrio sp.
CGGGCAAAGAGGACCAGCGCCTGTCCGGCGATGCATTGCCAGGAAAAGACATTGACCGCCGTGAAGATCAGAAAAAGGCGGGGCGGCTTGGGAAGCTCACGCACCGCAGTGAGATAGGAATGCAACATGATGTGTGTCCTGGAAACCGTTCGTCCCTGCGGCACTATGCGGGGCTGGATTAAGATCGAATACCGATTTTGAGGCAAGTAAAAAGCGCTGCTTCGACAGGCTCAGCATGAACGGAAGAAATCAATCATATCAAAACAGCACCGTCGCCGTTAACACTGTTCACCCTGAGCTTGGTCGAAGGGCTCAGCACGAACGGAAGCAATCACTCAAATCAGAAAAAACACCGTCACCGTTGACACTGTTCACCCTGAGTTTGGTCGAAGGGCGCAGCATGAACGGAAGAGATCAATCAGAACAGAAAAAAACACGTCGCCGTTGATACTGTTCATCCTGAGCGCGGCCGAAGGGCTTGGTTCGAACGGAACAATCACTGATCTCAAGAAAACCACCGTTCACCCTGAGCCTGTCGAAGGGTGGTAGTTCTTTGGCGAAAAATACGTTCGGACGCGCAGCAACTCCCAGTTTATCCGCTACCCTGCCTCTTGGCAATCCCAAGCTCGGCCGGGAATCTTGTCCAATTCCACGAAGAGGGCTTTTCTTCCCCTGTAATCGCTGGTATAGAGAGAATATTAACAAATCGCACCACCTGCTGTCTCGTTGCACAGCACCCACGATAGTACAGGTCCGTCACCCATCCACACTGGATTCCGGCTTTCGCCGGAATGACGGATTCAAAATAAAAACTCCCGGCGTAAAACCGCTGGCGCGGCCCCACGGACCACGCTTCCGCTTTCCGCTGAACAATTTAGAGGTGCATTTATGATCATCACCCCCGTTACCACGACCTCTGCCACAGGCAAAAAAATCCTGGCCGGATTACGCGACCGTTTTCAGCTGGCCGACCCCGCTTGCCAGGAGACCGTAACCGGAATCATCAGCGATATCCGTAAACGCGGCGACAAGGCGTTGGTCGAATACATCCGCAAGTTTGACGCGCCAAAGATGAGCGTCAAACAGCTCCGGGTGAGCGATGATGAGTTGCACGAGGCCATGGCTTCGGCGGATGACGAACTCCTCGACACCCTTGAACTTGCCATCGAGCGCATCTACACCTTCCATGAGCGGGAAAAGGAACAGTCCTGGATGGTGACGCGGGAAGACGGCGCCATCACCGGCCGGATCGTGCATCCGGTGGACTCGGCCGGGCTCTATGTGCCGGGCGGTCAGGGCGGCAAAACGCCCCTGGTTTCTTCGGTGTTGATGAATGGTATCCCTGCGGCCATTGCCGGGGTAGAGCGGCGGGTGATGATGACTCCGCCCGATAAAAACGGCAAGGTCAACCCGGCCCTGCTGGTGGCGGCCCAGGAGATCGGGATCACCGAAATATACAAGGCTGGCAGCGCCTGGGCCATCGCGGCCCTGGCCTACGGCACCGAGACCATCCCCGCGGTGGATGTGATCGTCGGGCCCGGCAACCAATATGTGACCGAGGCCAAGCGCCAGGTTTCCGGCCGGGTGCGCATCGACATGATCGCCGGACCCAGCGAGGTACTGATCATCGCCGATGAAACCGGAGAACCCTCCTACATTGCCGCCGACATGCTGGCCCAGGCCGAACACGATCCGCTCGCCCTGGCCATGTGCATCACCACCAGCAAGGAGTTGGCCGGACATATCGTGAAGGAACTCGAAAAGCAACTGGCCAAGCTGTCCCGGGCCGAGATCGCCAAAAAATCCTTAAGCGAGCGCGGAGTGATCCTGGTGGCAAAAAACCTGGATGAGGCCATTGTCCTGGCCAACCAGATCGGAGCCGAACATTTGGAGCTGATGGTTAAAGAACCCTTCCTCTGGCTGACCCGGGTCCGCCATGCCGGAGCGATCTTCCTTGGCCACCACACCCCGGAATCCGCCGGAGATTATCTGGCCGGCCCCAATCATGTGTTACCGACCATGGGCACGGCCCGCTTCTCCTCGGCGCTGGGAGTGGAAACCTTTATCAAGAAATCCAGCCTGATCGCCTATTCCCGGGAGGCCCTTGAGGCTGACAGCAAACATATCCAGAGGCTCGCCAAGCTCGAGGGCCTCACCGCCCATGCCAAATCCGTGGCCATCCGAACCGGAAAAAAATAAGCCCATCGCCTGCGGTCTCGCATGGGTGCCCGGGCGCGGCAACCGAGGCAGGATTACCGATATTTTTTTGCCTTCCCCTTGCTTTCGGGGTATATTGGCTACGTAGTCTCCCCCGTACCACATTGTTACCCTAGACGTTGTGAACAAGGTCCATGTTGAAAACCATCCTCATAGTCGATGATTCCGCCATGATCCGGCGAATCGTCAGCCAGCTTGTCCAACAACTTGGACACCAATCCATCGCTGC
>VMSS01000035.1 GCA_013791995.1 Desulfurivibrio sp.
CTTTCTGGTGGATACGGATACTGCCGCCGCCGATCTCGGTGCCGTTTAAGACCAGGTCGTAGGCCCGGCTCCGCATCTTGCCCGGGTCGGTGTCCATGAGGTGGATGTCGTCCTCGTTGGGCGCGGTAAAGGGATGATGTACGGCCATGTGCCGTTTCTGGTCATGATCGTACTCCAGAAGTGGAAAGTCGCAGACCCAGAGGAAGTTGAACTGCTTTTTGTCGATCAGATTCAGGCGGCGTCCCAGTTCAAGCCGCAGCTCGGATAGAGCTTGGTGCACCACATTGGGCTGGTCGGCGACAAAAAAGAGTAGATCGTCGGTTTCAGCGCCCAGAGTTGTGCTCATGCCCGCCCGCTCCTCGTCGGAGAAGAACTTGGCAATAGGGGACTGCCATTCGCCCTCGGGTTTTACCTTGACCCAGGCCAGGCCCTTGGCTCCGAAATTGGCCACGTATGCGGTGAGGTCGTCAAGATCCTTGCGGGAAAAATGGGCGCATCCCTTGGCGTTGATGGCCTTGACCATGCCGCCTTTCTCAACCACGGTGCGGAATACCTGGAAGCCGCAATTGCGAACCTCCTCGGTGAGGCTGATCAGCTCAAGGTTGAAGCGGGTATCAGGCTTGTCGCTGCCGTAGCGGTTCATGGCCTCTTCATAGGTCATGCGGGGGAAGGGCAGGCTGAGTTCCAATCCGATGGTTTCCTTGAACAAAAGCTGCATCAGCCCTTCACCAACAGCATAGATGTCTTCTTCTTCGACAAAAGAAAGCTCCATGTCCACCTGGGTGAACTCGGGCTGCCGGTCGGCGCGCAGATCCTCGTCGCGGAAGCAGCGAACGATCTGGTAATAGCGGTCCATGCCGGCCACCATCAGGAGCTGCTTGAAAAGCTGCGGCGACTGGGGCAGGGCGAAGAATTTCCCCTGGTTGACCCGGCTCGGCACCAGATAATCCCTGGCTCCTTCCGGGGTGGAGCGGGTGAGCACCGGGGTTTCGATCTCAAGAAAGTTTTCGGTGTTGAGGTAGGTGCGGATGGCTTGGGACGCTTTGTGCCGCATGATGAGGCTCTCGGCCATGCGGGGACGTCGCAGGTCGATGTAGCGGTACTTGAGGCGCAGAGTCTCGGAAATTTCGGATTCTTCGTCCAGCGGGAAGGGCGGGGTTTTGCTCTGGTTGAGGATGCGCAGATCCGTAACGCGCACTTCGATCTCGCCGGTGGGTAGCTTGGGGTTGCGCATCCCGTCGGGCCGTGCTTCGACAACACCCTGGATGGACAAAACCCACTCGCTTCGAATGCCATGGGCCTTGGCATGCACTTCGGCATTGATCTCGGGGTTGAAAACCACCTGGGTGAGTCCCCAGCGGTCACGCAGGTCGATGAAAATAACCCCGCCATGGTCGCGGCGCCGCAGCACCCAACCCATGAGAACGATCTCTTTGCCGACATCGGCTTTGGTCAGGGCATTGCAGTGGTGAGTACGTTTGAGTCCTCCCATGGATTCCATAGGACTGCTCCTTTTAGGTAGTGAAAAATGAAAAATTAAAAGTGAAAAAAGTCAGTTCGTCATTCCGGCGGAAGCCGGAATCCAGTTTTTCGTATTGTTTTAAAAGGTTTGGCTCCCAGTTTCGAGGTGCCCTTCGACAGGCTCAGGGCGAGCGGAACTTGTCTTAAAAATCAGAGCCACTTGCAAATGAACATTGAAGGCGTTTTCGTCACACCGATGGAAGCTGGCACACTGTGTTTCAAGAGGTTCATCGTCAAGTTCATTCGGTTCGCCCTGAGCCCTGTCGAAGGGTGCAGTTCAATTTTTCAAGACACTCAATACTCCGTCATTCCGGCGAAAGCCGAAATCCAGTTTTTCCGATTGTTGCAGCATTCCTGGACCCCGGTTTTCACCGGGGTGACGTTCCTTAGTGGATCATCAGGATGATGGTGTGTTTAATTATTCCGGTCGGGTGCGACAGCCTCAATCAAAACCGCGCACAAGGCCTCTTGCGGCCCCACCATGGGTATTTGCCGCTGTTCCTTGCTCGCCATATCCCTCAAGATTGCCTGGCCCGTGGCGAGCTCTTCCTCGCCCAAAATGAGCACAAAGCGGGCTTTTGCCCGGTCTGCCTGTTTCATCTGGCTTTTCAGGCTCTTGCCTTCAAGATCCATGGCCACCTGCAGTCCTTTGCGCCGGAGAAGATGCACAACAGGAAAGGCTGCCACAGCGGCTTCCTCGCCCAAGGCAGCGACAAACAGGTCGGTTTCCGTATCAGGGCATGCGTCCGCGTTTTGCTGGCTGAGCAAAAGGACCAGCCGCTCCATGCCCATGGCAAAGCCGATGCCGGGCATGCTTTTGGCGCCGCCCAACTGTTCCACCAACCCGTCATAGCGGCCTCCGGCCCCCACTGCGCTTTGCGCTCCCAGAGCATCGGTGACAAGCTCAAAGGTGGTGCGGGTGTAATAGTCAAGGCCGCGGACCATGAAGGGGTTCACCGTATAGGGAACAGCCAGAAGATCGAGGCTCGCCCTGGTTTGCTTGAAATGCTCGTCGCAATCGGGGCAGAGATGGTCGAGTATGGCCGGTGCGGTCACGTACTGTTCCTGGCAATGGCTGCTCTTGCAGTCAAGAACTCGAAGCGGGTTCGATTGGCTGCGTCGTTGGCAATCCTCGCAGATATGCTCCGTGCGGGCGGCCAGAAACTGCACCAGGGCATCCTTGTAAGCGGGACGACAGGCCGGGCAACCCAGGGAGTTGATCTGCAGGCTCGTCGTAAGGCCAAGCTCTTCCAGAATCAGCCAGGCCATGGCGATCAACTCGGCATCCAGCCGGGGATGATTCAACCCCAGCACTTCGACGCTCATCTGGTGGAACTGGCGTAACCTCCCTTTTTGCGGACGTTCGTGCCGGAACATCGGGCCGATGGTGTAGAGCCGCTGCACCGGGAGCTTCGCCTGCAACCCATGCTCGATAAAGGATCGCAGCACCGGGGCGGTGCCTTCCGGACGCATGGTGATGGAGTCGCCGTTGCGGTCGCTAAAGGAGTACATCTCCTTTTCGACAATATCGGTGGCCTCGCCGATGGATCGGGCAAACAGCTCGGTCTTTTCAAGGATTGGCACCCGGATCTCGTTGAACCCGAAGCGCTGAAAAATATTCCTGGCCGTGGCCTCGATATGCTGCCAGAGAGCAACCTCATCGGGAAGAATATCCTTAAAGCCTTTCAGGGCCTGAATGGTCATCGCTTGCCTCACATGCGCGGAAAATAAAACCCCCGGAGAGTTTTCGCCGGGAAAATGTGTCAATCAGAAGAAAATGGCAGAAAAACAGGTATTCATATCCCACCTCTTGTGAAATGTCAAGAGAGGCAAGAGAAAGGCGAGGGCAGACGTTGAAACACATTAAAAAAAGCCCTGCCGGAATTTCCGGCAGGGCTTGATGTGAACAGTTTCCAACTAAACTGCTATGCGCAAAGCACAGACAGCATTAGAAGGTCATGGTCAGGTGGTGCGTGAGCATATAAACATTATTGGTAACGTCGGTGGTGCTGGCGCCGTTAAAGAAATCGCCGGTATCCAGGTAGCCGAAGTGTGCTTCGTAGGTCAGGTTGTCGAGCAATTTGTAAGCTGCGCCGAGGTTGTATTCCCAGCCGTACTCGTCATCAAGGGTGGTGGTCGGCTTCTCATCCGCCTTGGCATAGCCTACTGCGCCATGCAGGGTGAGGCGATCCGATACGGCGTAGTCAGCAGAAACCAGATACGCCTGTACACCAGCCTGAGACATGGCACCGGTGTAAGAACCAGTGGTGCCTTGTTTTACCCAGAAGTCATTGTTGAGCAGGCCGGCGGTCTGGCCGGTCAGGATATAGAGCGGCGAGAACGCAGTGCCGGTTCCACCTGTGCCAAGGACGTTTTCCACATCGTTGTCTGCGGCATTATTGTCACCTGATGCATAGAAATACATGCCGCTAACGGTGAGCGCGTCGAATTTTCCGCCCAAGGTCAGCATGGCGGCCATGCCGTCATAATCTTTCGTGGAGGAGGCGCTGCCAAATTTATGCTGGGATTCGAAGGCGCCGAAATAATTGTCGAACTTGACAATAGCATAGGGGTTGATGTGTTGCGCCGCATCATCAAAAGCACCAGCAGAGGTAGAGGCATTATGGGTGTAATAACGAATCGCAGCGTCAACTGAATCGGTTTTGTACATGAGACGGGCTTCGTAACGGTCGCTGTCTTCAGCGGTGGGTATCGCCTTATTGTATTCGTTGTCGGTCAGCTTTGCATAGAGGAAAAGAGCTCCAAAAGGCTTCGGCAAGAAGGTCGGCCACCACATGATACGATCCTGGCGAATGTCGGAGCTGAGGAAGTCGTGACCCCAGGGTCCGGCCGGAGCGCGACCGATACGGATCTTGCCGATGGGGGACATGTAGTCCATGGCAAAACGGTGCACATAGATATCGCCGCCCATGTTGCTGCCGTTCTGCGCGGTATCACCTTTTAACTGGCTGCCCCACACGGTGTTATCCGCAAGGCGAATCTCGGTGTTCATGGTGATCTTGTCGTTTATCTTCAAGGTCGGGTTGATCTGGAAGGTGTGCATGAACCATGAGTTGCTGGAGTTGTCTTCGCCCGTACCCTCGGTCAGATCAAAACCGCCAAGAGTTCCGGTCGTGGAACCTGCGCCGCTGTCAAGATAGATGCCGTCAACAACGTAGGATCCGCTCACTTTGAACTCAACGGCGGAGGCAGTGGTGGCCAGGCCCGCGACCAGCCCCAATGCTGCTACTGTAGATAATACTTTTTTCATCTCTTATCTCCTTGATAAGTGTTAATAAAAAAAAGAACTTAAACAACTTAAAGCAAATTTAAAGGTGGAAAGTCAAGTTTTTTTTACCGAAGTGCAATTTTTTTTACTTCGGCGATTAAGAGGATCTGTCACCTGTAATCACTATAGTGTCTGCTCAAAAATCACTGTTCTGTTTTTTTGGTTAAATCCAGTTGATAGATGAGCATGGTGGAGGTCTGATCGGCAAAAACATCAAGCGAACTGCTGCTTAAAATCAGGCCGACCATCAGTTCCGCGCTTTTTTTGTCCGTGCTGGGCCGCAGCAGGTAGTCAACAATATAGCCGTCGATCTTTCGGGTGCGCCACAGTTCGCTGAGAGCGATGCCGTTCCAGGTGAGGGCGTGGATTTCGCCGGAAGGATAGTTCTTCATGTTCTGAAAAATCCGTGAGGCGGAGGAGAGGTTCTTGTTTATAATGACATCCGGCAACCCATCGCCGTTGACATCGGAAACGATTATCCGGGAAGGGATGTAGATGCGGCCCATGTCCCCATCCTCGTTGACTTTCTGACTGATGCCCATGGCCTCCAGGCCACCGATGAAACGGGTGGTGCCGCCGTAGAACTCGTCGCTTTTCCAGAGAGATGTGCCGCTGGAGCGGAGCACTTGGAGCCGATCGTACTGATCGATAGCGATGATCTCGCGGCTGCCGTCGTTGTCGAGATCGGCGATGGTGAAATCGAAGAGGTTAACTGAATCAGGCACATCGAGGCGGGAACTTGCTTTTACCTCGCCCTTGTTTACTTCCAGCCGATGGATGCCCGGAGCCACGGCCTTGTCGAAATCAGATCGCTGGCCGGCGAGCAGATCGCCTTCTCCCGGGATCTGCATGACCCGCACATACCATTTTTGATCCTGGAAAAGATAGTTGGCTTTGTCCGCGCCGAGCCATTCAAAGGCAAAGGAGTGCGGGTTTTTGGTGTCCGCGGCGCTTACATAGATTTCCGGCTTGCCGTTTTTGTCCAGGTCCGCCACGGTGATGGCGTGGATGCGATAACCGACCTTGCCGGGGATCTGCCCGACCTTGCTCAGACGAGTATTGTCACGCTTGAAGATCTGGACAGAGTCGATATCGGCAAAAATTACCTCGTCCTGGCCATCGCCATCAAGATCGGCCATTTCCATGAACTGCAGGGAGAGCTTCATGTTCTGGGTTTTCTGGAACTCGCTGGTGATGCCTTTGGGGTAGATAAAAGGAGAGCCGCCTGCCGCGCCGGTGCGTCCGGCAAAGGCCCGGTCCGGGTGGGCTGTGGCATACTGCGGTTGAGCTTGTGCCGCAGGTTGTCCCGGAGCTTGGGGCTGAACCAGAGCTGAGGCCGGGCGTTTGTGGGCGAAGACTTTCTCGCTGATATCCCAGGCCAGGGAGTCGATGCTTTGGATGATTTCGCTTTCGTTTTTGGCTGTGGCGTAAAAATTCCGCGGTTCGCCCTTGGCCACATCAAAAAACTTTGCATCCAGAGAGAGGCTGGTGCCCAAAGAGGTGAGGCTGCCGGCCACCAGATAATCGGCTTGAAGGGCTTTTCCCAGTTTGAGAAACGCTTCTGTCTGGGTTGGGGTTCCTGCACTGGCCAGGGCTTTGTCCACCGCAGCCTTGTCGATCACGGTGAGTCCGACCTCAGAGGCAAGACGGCTGGCCAGCATATCGCGAATACCGTTGGTGAGATAGCTCATGTCCTGAGGCGCATTGGCCTTGAAGGGCAAAAAGGCGATGCGTCCGGTTTGCGCCGATCCGACCGTTGGCACCATGCAATGTATGGTAAGAATCAGTGCGGCGAGCAAGGCCGGGAAGAAGATGCGCGAAGTTTGTTTGGACATGACCGGTTTCCTTATTGAAAAGAAGAGTGGTTTTCCTTAGAGTTTAAAACCCCAAGCTTACTCCGAAGAAACGCGGGAGGGCAAGAGTTTTTTGTGATCGTGTGTCGCTGCGAGCTTGAGTGCAACGGCTTGGTTGACAGATTTAAGGACAGACATGAAAACTACAATTTATCTTATCCGGCATGGCCTGACTGCGGCAAACAAGGGTGATATCTTTGCCGGGCGCACCCAGGAGCCGCTGCATTCGGAAGGCATTGCCCAGATGCATGATGTCGGTAACCACCTTGCCGGGCGTGAGATCACCAGAATATTTTGCGGCCCCTTGGCTCGAACCCGCCAGTCGGCTGAAACCGTTGGTGATGTGCTGTCGGTTCCTGCTCAAACGGAAGAGGCTCTAACAGAGATCAATATTGCCCACTGGGACGGATTGACCAAGAAGGTTATCCGTAATAGGTTTGGATTAGAATATCCAACCTGGCTTGAGGATCCGGCCGGGTTTCGTGTGGAGGGATGCGAGACCCTTGCGGAAGTGCAGAATAGGGCTGTGCCTTTTCTTGAAACACTATTTTCTGATTATCCTGGGCAGAACCTGCTGGTGGTGAGTCATTTGATTGTGGTGCGGACGTTGCTTTTGCATTATCTGGCGCGATCTATTCCGGATTTTAGGACGATTAAGGTTGGTAATGCTCAGGTAGTTGCTTTGGTCAGGGATGAATTGGGTGTGACTGCGGTGGAGATGTGATGGTGTTTTTTGGGTGTTTGATTCGAGTGCTGTTCGATAGTAGGTTTTTAGTTATCTGAAAAGTTTTAGGGCAGCACTTCGACAGGCTCAGTGCGAACGGATAAAAAAACTCTTCAAACTCTTTAATATAGAAAACTTCCGTTCGCCCTGAGCCTGTCGAAGGGGGTGGTGGTTTTGTCCCTCCGTAAAAAAAAATACAAGCGATCTGAGGATTGAAATGTTTTGGGTGTATATTCTGCGTTGTACCGACGGCAGTTACTATACCGGCCATACAGATAACCTTGAAAGTCGTATTGCTCTGCATCATACTGGCGAATGCGAATGTTGCACTACTACTCGTTTACCGGTGGAACTAGTTTGGTCGCAGGAATTTTCCACAAGGGAGGAAGCTTTATCCGCGGAACGGCGGATAAAGGGCTGGAGCCGAAAGAAGAAAGAAGCCATGATACGGGCTGATTGGGGTGAAGTGATGCGGTTGGCGCGAAATAGATAGATGATCCTTCGACAGGATCAGGATGAACGGAAGAATCAATACAAACAGATTTTCCTGTTACAGGCCAAAGATTAACCGAAAAAATCTATTAAAACCGATGATATTGCCACAAGCCCAAGAAGAACGGGGAAAAATCTATTCAAAGCCGATGATTTATTGAACTGGCTCATGAAGCTCGTGAGAAATTTATGAATTAAAGTCTAATTCCGTTCGCCCTGAGCCTGTCGAAGGGTGGCTCTGCTGAAGCTCTCTCTCGTTATCTGTGATATGTCGCCACAACGGCACCTAAAAACGCTTGGCTAAGAAATTATCCCTGAAAATCACGACAAAACAAGCCCGCCAATCACTTCGCTGATCCTGTTAATTCTGTTCTCCGACATATACCGTCCTATCCCTTCAACTATTTCCTGGCTTGCCCGGGGATTGACGAAGTTTGCGGTGCCGACTTCTATTGCGGTGGCTCCTGCCAGAAGAAATTCCAGGGCATCTTCCGTTGTGGTGATGCCGCCGATGCCGATTACCGGAATCTTCACGGCCTGGGCTACCTGCCAGACCATGCGCAGGGCGATGGGTTTGATCGCCGGACCGGAGAGCCCGCCCACGACATTGGCCAGTCTCGGTCTTCTGCTTCTGACATCAATGGCCATGCCCAGCAGGGTGTTGATCAGGGATACCGCTTGCGCCCCGCCTGCCTCGACGCCCCTGGCGATCTCGGTTATATCTGTGACATTGGGGGAAAGTTTGACTATCACCGGCAGTGAAGAGTGCGCCCACACCGCACGGGTAACTGCCTCGGCCATTGTTGGATCGGTGCCAAAGGCAACCCCGCCTTTTTTCACATTGGGGCAGGAGATGTTGACCTCCAGGGCGCTGATCCCCTCAACCTCGCTGAGTCGTTGGGCCAGAGTTTGATACTCTTCCAGGCTGTCTCCAAGGATGTTGACGATGACCCGGGTGCCGATTTCTCGCAGATATTCCATTTTTTCGCTGATAAAGCGATCAACCCCGACATTTTCAAGACCAATGGCGTTGAGCATTCCCCCTGCCGTTTCCACGATTCTGGGCGGAGGATTCCCCCTGCGCGGCTCAAGCGAGATCCCCTTGACTACAACCCCTCCCAGGTGGTGCAGATTGACGTATGGCTCAAATTCCTTGGCGTAGCCAAAGGTCCCGGAGGCGGTGAGCACTGGATTTCTGAAAACGAGGTCGCCGATGGTGATACGCAGATCCGGTTGATTCATAGCCAGGCCACCTCATCCGCTTTGAAAACCGGGCCATCTTTGCATACATGGAGGTAGGGGCCCGACAGATCACTTCGAGGTACCGCGCAGCCGAGGCAGGCGGAAATCCCGCAGGCCATCATGGTTTCCAGGGAGACCTGACATTCATCCCCTTGTTTTCTGCATTGGCTGACCACCGCCTTCATCATCGGGTGTGGGCCACAGGTGCATACTGTCCATTTGTTTTCGGGGGCAAGATGCTTCGGGAGAAGCTCGGCCACGAAACCGTGATGGCCAAGGGTCCCATCGTCGGTGGCAAGAAAAATTTCCGTTACTCCGATATCCATGAAATCCCGGGGCAGGGGACCAAGCTCGGCGGCTGTCCGGGCACCAAGCAGAACAGTACATTTCGGTGGCTTGTTAGTGCGCAGGATCTCTCTGGCAAGGAAATAGAGAGGGGCAATCCCCATTCCGCCGCCAACCAGGCAGATGGCATCCTTGCCTGCGAGATCAAAACCGTGGCCCAGTGGTCCGGTGAGCTGTATCGTTTTGCCGGGCGTTAATGCCGAGAGCATCCGGGTGCCCTTGCCTACTATCTTATACATGAGCTGTACCTGCTCGTTGCCGATGGTCTGATGAATTGACAAGGGACGCCTGAGAAGGGGATCGTAGCTTGTGGTGGTCTGCGCCATGACAAACTGGCCGGGTCGTGCGTTGCTTGCAATATCCGGCGCCTTTAGGGTCAGGCGGTATATTTCCGGCGTGAGTTGTTCCTGTCGGACAATCTTGGCCTGTTCTTCGAATTGGTTCATGCTTTTTCCAAATTGGCTTTGATGGAGGTGTTGATTCGTTTCCGAATATTGCCCTTCGACAGGCTCAGGGTTACACGGACCAGAGATCAGACTGTCCGCTCACCCTGAGCCTGTCGAAGGGTTTTTTCTTGTTTTTGCCAGAGAGAATGTGCTAACTAGCTGAAAAAAGGCATTTTTTATTTTTGCTCTGGAAGAATAAGCGACAATACCCGTTCAAGATCATCGTGGGAATAGTATTCGATTTCCAATTTCCCGCGGGTTCCGCTTTGCACGATCCGAGCTTTGGTATCGAGATAATTGATCAGCCCATTAGCCAGTGATTTGCAATAGGAATCCGGCAATTCATTTGCCGACTTCCTGGGCTGGCGTTTTGCTCCGCTGTTGGCTCCACCCAATTTTTTCTTTTGTTTTTGTGCCAAGGCTTCTGCCTGGCGTACTGTCAGTCCTTGCTCGACAATCTCGTTTCTGACCTCACGCATGGTCACTTCATCACCGACACTGAGCAGTACTCGGGCATGTCCCATGCTCAGGGTGCCGCGGACCAGATCCTCTTTGGCGAAATCCGGGAGCTGGTTGATCCGCAGAGCATTGGCCACGGTTGACCGCTCCTTGCCAACCCGCCGAGCCACTTCCTCCTGGGTCAGGTGAAATTCTTTAACCA
>VMSS01000045.1 GCA_013791995.1 Desulfurivibrio sp.
ATAATCCGCTCTTCCAACCGGTGCAGGGTGTAGTCTTTAGCCGGCAACCCAAGCTCCACGGCCTCCGGTTCGGTAAGCCCGCCCCGGATATGTTTTTCCATGATTCCGGTGATTTCCGGGGGCAGCCCCAGTTTTTTCCCGAGTTCAGCGCCGATCTTGCCGTGGGTCATGGCATGGGTGGCTGTTTTGCCCAGGTCGTGGAAGAGCGCACCTCGTCCCACCAGTTCAAGGTCGAGGGTGGCTCCGGTGCGCCGGGCGATTTCAAGAGCCTTGGCCGCTACCTTGCGGGAGTGGTTCAGGTCGTGTTCGTTCATCCCGGCTGTGCGAAGCAGATCAATGTCCTGTTGCGCGACGTGATAATCGTTGTTCATTGTTATTTCTCCTGCGGGACGATGCCGAAATATAATTGTGCTTCTTTCATGGCGTCCTTGTATTGATGCCGGATTTTTTTGAATTTGTTTTCCATGTCCTCGCGCAGATGCTCGATGTACTCCCGCACGCCCTCCTCGCCATACTGAGCGGAAATCTGCGGCCCGAAATCCCAGATGCGGGTGAAATCGTGACGCTCGTTTTTGTTGTCCGGGTCGTCGATCCAGCGATGCAGGTCGGCGTAGTCCTTTTCGGTTCTCTTCAGGCTGGTTTCAAAGTGCTTTTCGGTTGGGGGCATGGCGGTCCCTCCTGGTTATGGGTTGCTTCTGCTTTTGAAAAAGGCCAGCAGGCTGTCCAGTACAGCGCCGGCCCGATCGATACGTTCCAGATCGTCATTGGTGGTGGCGGTGATTCCGTCAAAAAGCGCCTGAACCCCGGCTGTTTCCGGTAAACCGAAGGTTGCGTCCTTAAGGTCGATGTCGTGAATAACTTTGGCTACTTGGGCTAAGGCAGGATCAATGAGTCCGAACCGTTCGATCATCACCTCAAAGGAGCACTTGTCCATGGCGTGGGTGTATTCCGCCTCAGCCATGTCATAGCGAATTTCCCCTGGTTCGGGGGAGTTTTGGCTGCTGGTTACGAATCGGAAACGGGCATTCGGGTCGGCATAGCGGCGTATCAGCCAGGCGCAGGCGATCCGGTCCACATAGACATTCTCTCTGGTCACCCAGGTTTTTCCGGTCAGCCCGGAGATCCCGGAAGATTTTTCCGAAGCAGCCGGTTCCGTTGACCTGTGTTCGATAAAGGTTGTTTCGAGATCGTTGAGCGCTGCTTGCACCTGGAGTTGTTCCGGAGTCTTGAAAAAATCTATCCGCACGACGTCGGTGAACTGTTTCCGTATTTTTTCCAGCCGGGCCCGAAAGCCGAGAAGACAGTCGGTTGCGGATTCATCTGCCTGGCAATGCCACTCGTCTCGCAGGGCGTGGGTCTCGGAGAGAATTTTTTCGTAATCGCCTCGTCGTGCAGCATGAAACAGGCCGATAATCTGTTGATCGCTCAAGCCCTCAATGAAACGAGCTTCGATCATCGTTGCCTCGCCGCCGCCATCGGCGATTTCCTTGACAATCCAGGTCAGATCCTCCAGGGATTGTTCCTGATGCGGCATGGCGTACACCGATTGTTTGATTGGTACTGCGCCGAGTTGTTGCAGGCGTCGCCAGATCTTGGCCCGGAAGTAAGTGGGTTTTGCCGGTATTTGGTGAATGAGTAACAGCCAATTCATGAAAAACTCCCTTTTATGTCACTTGTTATCTTTAAAATATAACACATGTTTTGTTGTGTCAAGTGTTGGGGGAATTTTTAAGAGGAAAGGCGGATGCTGGTCAGGGAGAGGGAATGGTGGCATGATTGGCCAAGTATGGGGTATACTTGCGCTATGAGCCAGGCAATTTCCCAACCAGAATCCATACCGTGTGGAACCAACAGTCAGGCCGTTGTTTCTGTCACCGGCCTCACCAAACGGTTCGGTGAGCGGCTTGTGGTGGACAAGATATCCTTTTCCATTCACCGAGGTCAGTGCGTTGGTTTTCTCGGACCCAACGGCGCTGGAAAAACCACCTGCATCAACATGCTCCTCGGACTGGTGGAAAAAAGCGCGGGTGAGATCCGGATTTTTGATCTGGAGGCACCGCGATTTCACAGGGAAATCAAGGCGCGTATCGGGGTGGTGCCCCAGGCGGACAGTCTCGATCCGGACCTGAGCGTGGAAGAAAATCTTCACACCTATGCCGGATATTTCCGGATTCCTCGCCGTCTTGCCCGAGTCCGGGTTGAAGAGCTCCTGCATTTTTTTGCCCTGCACAACCGGAGAAACGAGATCATCGAGCATCTCTCCGGGGGGCAGCGGCGTCGATTGCTCTTGGCCCGGGCCCTGATCAATCAGCCAGAGCTTCTTATTCTCGATGAACCCACCATCGGTCTTGACCCGCAAGCCCGTCATCTGATCTGGGAGCGTCTAGAGACTCTCCAGGAACAGGGCACTACCATGCTTCTGACCAGTCACTATCTTGACGAGGTTTCCCGCCTGAGCCAGCAGGTGTTGATCTTGGATCATGGGCATGTTGTGGTGCAGGGTGAACCGCGTCAGCTCATCACTGATTTTGTCGGGTTGGAGGTCTTCGAAGTGGATGGAACACCATCCGAACTCGACGGACTGCAGGCTTCCTTTGAGCAGTGCAACGCCACCTTGGAAAGAGTGGGGGATAAGCTGTATGTGTATGCGAAGGAGGAGTGTTCCCGTTTGGAAAAAATACTGAGCGGGGGAGGCAGTTGGCTCCGCCGGCCAGCCAATCTGGAAGATCTTTTTATTCAGCTCACCGGCAGGTCATTGAGAGAAACATGAATACTCGTGTAAAAAGGGAAAGAGGCCAAAGGTCCGTGATAATCAGCAAGCAAGCCACAAAGAGATTCCGTCGTAATTGTGGCTTATTACAATTTCGACTGTCATGAACGGGTTTTCTTTCTGGACAATCTGGCTGCGTAACGGAAGGGTGTGGAAAAAGCATATCCTGGCCACCCTGATCGGCAATCTGGGGCAGCCCCTGCTCTTTCTTGTGGCCATGGGCTATGGTCTTGGCCGGGATATGGCGCCGGTGGCCGGCTTGACCTATCTGCAGTTCATCGCTCCGGGTCTGGTTGCCTCGGCGGTGATGTACAGCGCGGCGCTCGAAACGACCTATGGCTCTTATACCCGGCTTACCGTGCAGAAAACCTACGAGGCCATTCTAATGACCCCTCTTGGCGTGGCGGATGTGGTTCTCGGGGAGATTGTCTGGGGAGCGAGCAAGGGGTTGCTGGCGGGAATCATCATGCTGCTGGCGTTGCCATTGTTTGGCGTGGTTCCTTCCCTCTGGGTTGTTGCCCTGCTGCCGATGCTGTTTATTTCCGGCATGTTCTTCTCCGCCTGTGGCATGATCATGACCGCGCTGGCGAAAAACTATGATTTTTTCAATTATTTTACTTCGTTGGTTATCACTCCGCTCTTCCTCTTCTCCGGGATTTTCTTCCCGGTTGAGAGCATGTCCCCGCCCGTTAAGGGCGTTCTTGAAATGCTGCCCCTGACTCCCATTGTCAGCCTGGCACGCATCCTCTCTTATGGGAGGTTCGGTGAACCGATCCTGCTGAAAATTCTTGGCTCTCTTTTTGCCACCGGCTGCGCCGTTTGCCTGGCAGGATATCTCATCCGGCGGCGGCTGATTCAGTAATCGGGGCGGGTTTGTCCGGTGCCGTTATTCGGCAGGTGTTGTTCGATAAAACGGTGGATCTTCTGCGGAGTGAGGATAAGGCCGGTGAGCACATCGTCGCCTATCTTGATCGCGGGTACGGTTTTGATCCCGGCCTGGCGGGTTTGCGTCAGATTGGTGGCAACCTCGATAATCTCAAGTTCGAGGTGCGGCGAGTGCGCCATGATTTTTTTGAGGGCGTGGCTAACCAAGAGGCAGCGGGGGCACAGGACGGTGCGGTAGAGTTCTATTTTCATGGGTCGCCTGATACTGTGAGCTTGGGTCATCGTTCGAGGAGGGTTTTGATATAACTCTGTTCGTCCTGTTGCGGGATGAAAATTTCCAGGTTGTTGTTCCAACGGCTCACATAATGCTGGGTGAGCAGATTGCGCATCGCATTCTTGAGCTGGACTGTCGTGGTGTATTCCTGAATGAAATATTCGCCGTAGCTGTTTTCCGTAACCATGGTTGATTTCATGGTTTTTGACCCTTTTACCGGTTCCTTTTCAAAATTGACAATTACCAGCGCCCGCAGCACGGTTTCTCGCTTAAGCAGGTTTGCCGGGGAGATGCGGGAAAAATGGATGATAGGGAAGGTCTTTATCAGAAGTTCTGTGAGCTTCTGAATATCCACCAGATCGATGGGCAGGAAGTTTTTTGTCAGGTGGAGCTGGGTTTTGACGGAAAGAATGCCATTTGCCAGAAGCCAGACAATGAGGCGGATCAGGTTGTTTTCCCGCTTGATCACCGACTCCACATTGGATTTCACCGTTTCGTGGTCAAGTTGTCCCTGAAAGGCATAGTAGTGAAATACCCCTTCGTATTTGGTGATATGGATGGTGATATGGCGCTGCACCATCAGGTCACGGGAAACACTGCGGATATAGTCGATTTTGTTTTGTTTCTGCTGGTAAAAAGTGAACAGTTTACGGCCTAAAATCGAGATATCCCGCTCGGTAATGGTCAACCCCGTATCCGCGCCAAAGCTTTTGAATATCCAGCGTAGCCGTTTGTATGTTTCTATGAGGTAGTCGTGAACCTTGGCGCCAAAGGCGATGAGTTCCTTGTAGTTCCAGTCGCGGAAGCGCATGAAGTGGGTGTAATTTTCAGGCAGCAGGTTCCAGGACTGCATCATGTCCATGGTTGCCTTCAGGTGGCTGGTCTGACCGAATTTGGTATTTTTTTGTGATTCAAAGCCTTCAAGCGTTTTGAGAAAGAGACATTCCTGGATAAGGGCTGCGCGTTTTTGTTCGGATTTCTCTTTCGTGTACAAGGCGATGATGTCGCGGGCCAGCAGAATGTAAGGGTCGATTTCCGTCAGTTCAATGGTGCCCTGTTCCGCAGCCGGGAGTTTTTCCGGATAGGTTACCAAACATTTTACCCGGTCCGAGAACAAAGGGAGGCTTGTTGCATCTCCGCGCAGGAGGAGTTCGAGGTAGGCAAATTTGATGACCGACTTGAAGGGACTGTCCAGCGCCTTGTTCATCTGCCAGAGGCAGGCCCCGAAAATCTCTGCTTTGGGGATGTCGGAGAGATAGCCGAGATCAACAAAATCATTGGCGCGGAGCTTGTTGCGTGAAACAAGATTTTGGACAAAACTCCGGTATTCGACTTCGGTTAACCCCGGAGGGATAAACCACCAGAGGAGCATCTTGCCGGCCACCAGAATATGGGAACGAAAAAGCTCATCCTTGAGCAGAAGCTTGATGGCCGAGCCTGCCGATTCCTCGTCTGTCTCCGATTCGAATTTGTTTTCCCTGGTCTGGTCAATGTCCACCAGAAAGAAGTGGACTTCCGAGCCCCGTTTCATCACCCATTCTTCGATCCCCTTGCATTTTTCCTGCAGCAGCTGCATCTTTTTTTCACCAAGCTCTTCCTTGCGGATACTGACCCAGTAATCGCAGTCGGAAATTGTTGACTGGGCTATGGTGCCAATGCTGCCGATGGTTTTAAGGGAGTGGATGCAAGGCTTCTCGGTAAAGGGTGAAGGCCTGTCGATCCGCATGGCTGTTGAGTTTGGAAAATATCGGCGAAAGAGCTCGTGGGGAAATTCTTCTGTCGGGTTGAAAAGGTGAATGCCAAATGGACAGTCCGTATCATCGATAAAGCCTGGAAGGTCCGGGTAGTTGATGTGCAGGAGATACGGAACAGTCTTGAGCAGGAGATTGCCCTGGTTTGCGTTAAAAAGAATCGCCTTGGCTTTCCGTTCCTCATTGTACGTGAGGTAGCGCGCTATCTTCTGCTGGAAAGAGCTGGCGGCGGGTTCCGGTGTGGTATCCATGGGACGATTGTTTCCTTCTATTGCGCCTGGATTATTGCCTCGTGCAGGAGAACCGCCTGCACGGTTTTTTTCACATCATGGACGCGAATAATATCGGCCCCCTGCGTGGCGCAATAGGATGAAATCAGCGCCGTTGCCATATCCCGCTCCTGGGTTTCCAGTCCAAGGAGCTTGCCGATGAAAGCTTTGCGTGAATGTCCGATAAGCAACGGGCATCCCAGATCTTTAAAGGTGCGCAGATGCTTGAGGATTGTCAGGTTATGCGCCACAGTTTTGCCGAACCCGATCCCTGGGTCAACAATAATCCGCTTCCGTTCAAGCCCCTTTTCTGTTGCCCAGGTTATCCGCTCAATTAGAAAATCCATGATTTCCCGGATGACATCATCGTACACCGGTTCGTCCTGCATGTCTTTGGGAGTTTTGCGCATATGCATGAGAATAACCGGTGCTTCATGGGCAACGGCGATTTGGATCATGTCGGGATCGAAGCGCAACGCGCTTACATCATTGATAATATCCGCGCCTGCTCTCAACGCTTGCTGCGCCACTTCCGCTTTAGTCGTATCGATGGAAACCGGAATGCTGCGATGCAGCGAACGGATGCAGGCAATGGCGGGAAGAACCCGTCGCAGTTCCTCTTCTGCCGATACCGGTTCGGCATAGGGCCTGGTCGATTCGCCGCCCACATCAATGAGATCGGTTCCGTTGTGCAGCATGGTTTGGATCTGGGCCTTGAGGGCGTCATCGTGAGTGAAGCGGTCGCCATCGGAAAAAGAATCCGGGGTGACGTTGAGAATGCCCATTACCAGAGGGCGAGAGCCAAAGGTTATGGTTTTGTTTTTGGATGTGATTTGCAAGTGAAAGCCTGAAAAGACGTGAGCCCTTTGAGCGGGTGGACCGCCAAAGGGCTCAGTTTGCTGGGAGAAGAAAGCGTGGGCATCGGTTATCCGGTGAAATTATGATGGTCTCGCGAAAATGTTTTTTTGATACGGATTTGTGCTTATCAGCAAAACCAAAACAAATTATTGCTGCGCTGAAGTCTCCGCCGATGCTGTTGCCTCGCCATCACGCGCCATGATTGCCTTGATATCCTCCAGGCCGAGGGTTTCCCTTTCCAGGAGAGCCTCGGCAATGGATTTCAAAACCGTAATGTTATCCGAAAGCAGCTGGTGAACTTTTTCGTTGGCCTTCAGGACAATGCCTTTGACCTCATCGTCAATCCGGATTGCGGTTGATTCGCTGTAATCACGGTGTTGTGCAATTTCCCGGCCCAGGAAGATCTGTTCTTCCTTCTTGCCGTAGGACAGGGGGCCCATTTCTTCGCTCATACCCCATTCGCACACCATTTTTCGCGCCAGCTGGGTGCAGCGTTCGATATCGTTTCCGCTACCGGTGGTGATTTCACCAAAAACCAGCTCTTCCGCTGCGCGGCCGCTGAGTAGGATGCAGAGGTTGTTGTTGAGAAAGGATCTGGCGTAGGTATGTTTTTCATCCACCGGCAACTGCTGAGTCAGGCCAAGAGCGCGGCCTCTGGGAATGATGGTTACTTTGTGGATGGGGTCGGTGCCGGGCAGCAGCATGGCCACCAGAGCATGTCCTGCCTCGTGGTAGGCGGTGATTTCCTTTTCCTTTTCGGTGATGATCATACTGCGGCGCTCAGCGCCCATCATCACTTTGTCCTTGGCCTGCTCCATGTGCACCATGGTGATTTTTTCCGCATCGTTCCTGGCTGCGAGCAGCGCGGCTTCGTTCACCATATTTTCCAGGTCGGCGCCGGAAAAACCAGGGGTACCGCGGGCGATTAATTCCCATTTAACATCTTCCGCGATAGCCTTTTTCTGGCCGTGGACTTCCAGGATTTTCTCTCTCCCCTTCACGTCCGGTACCGGTACCACTACCTGCCGGTCAAAGCGGCCGGGGCGGAGAAGGGCCGGGTCAAGCACATCGGGACGGTTGGTGGCCGAGATAATGATTACCCCTTCGTTGGATTCAAAACCGTCCATTTCGACCAGCAGTTGATTCAGGGTCTGTTCCCGTTCATCGTGTCCCCCGCCCAGGCCTGCGCCACGGTGGCGGCCAACTGCATCGATCTCATCGATGAAGATGATGCAGGGTGCGTTTTTCTTGCCCTGGATGAACAGATCCCGCACCCGGCTTGCACCCACACCGACAAACATCTCGACAAAATCAGAGCCGCTGATGGAATAGAAGGGCACCTCGGCCTCGCCGGCCACGGCCTTGGCCAGGAGGGTTTTGCCGGTGCCCGGAGCCCCGGCAAGCAAAACCCCTTTGGGAATGCGGCCGCCCAACCGGGTGAATTTCTTGGGATCCTTCAGGAAATCAATGATCTCGGAAAGCTCTTCCTTGGCTTCTTCAATGCCGGCGACATCGGCAAAAGTGACTTTGGTTTGATCTTTATCCAGGAGGCGGGCCCGGCTTTTGCCGAAGCTCATCGCCTTGCCGCCGCCGCCCTGCATCTGGCGCATGAAGAAGATCCAGACGCCGATGAGAAGGAGCATGGGGAACCAAGAGATCAGGACGGTGACGTACCAGGGCGACTCTTCTTTTTGTTTGACAAGAATATTGACATGGGCCTTGCGCAGAACCGGAATAAGCTCTGAGTCGGCAGGAGGGGTGACAACCTTGAAGTCCTTGTCGCCGCTACTCTTTCCTGTGACTTGATCCCCCTGGATGTTTACCGAGGAAATCTGGCCGGATTCAACGCTGGTGAGAAAATCGCTGTAGCTCATTTCCACGACGGATGGTTGCGGCTTGTTGAACATATTGAAAAGCAGGATCATGGTGAGGCCGATTACCAGCCACATGGACAAATTTTTATAAAAACTGTTCAAGCAGAACCTCCATCAGTATTTACAAATCGCAGGCAAACTCCCGCGAAAAAAGTCGCGCATTTCTCGCCGCATGGTGTGAGTATGGAACCAGGCGGAATTTTTATGTTCTCACACCATAAGTCAGAGGAGAGATAAAGTCCATAGGGGCAGGGAGCGAACCTCACTTTTTTGAGTGAATCCTGCGAATTATTCGAAATATTCCTGCACCGACTTGGGTTCTATGGATTCCTGCTGCATGGTGCCGATGGCTTTGACCATGGACTCGGCTCCGGCAATGGTGGTCGTGTACGGTAGATGATAGTTCAGGGCCGCCCTCCGGATGGTATAGGCATCTTCCGTGGTTCTGGTGCCAAGGGAGGTGTTGACGATCCACTGGATCTGCTTGTCCTGAATCTTGTCGAGGATATGGGGCCTGCCTTCGGAAATCTTGTGAACACTGGTACAGGCAACGCCGTTTTCGGCAAGAATCTTGGCGGTTCCCCGGGTTGCGAGAATATTGAAGCCCAGGGCGATGATCCTTTTGGCGATGGGAACAATAGCCGGCTTGTCGCTGTGGCGCATGCTCAAAAGGACATTGCCTTCGGTGGGGATCTTCTGACCCGCTGCAAGTTGTGACTTGGCAAAAGCAAGGCCGAGACAGACATCCATGCCCATGACCTCGCCGGTGGATTTCATCTCCGGGCCAAGCAGGGTGTCCACATTTTCAAAGCGATCAAAGGGGAAAACCGCTTCCTTGACCGCATAGTGCGCAACCTTGACCTCTTCGGTGAGGCCCAGCTCCGGCAAGGTCTTGCCGAGCATAACCTTGGTGGCCAGTTTGGCAAGGGGGACGCCCGTTGCCTTGCTGACAAAGGGGACGGTCCGTGAGGCGCGCGGGTTTACCTCAAGTACGTAGAGCAAATTCTCCTTGACGGCATATTGGATATTCATCAAACCCTTGACCTTAAGCTCGGCGGCCATGGCCCGGGTTGCGCTCTTGATGGTCTCGATCATCTCTTTGGAGATGGAGTGCGGTGGCAGCACGCAGGCGGAGTCGCCGGAATGGATGCCCGCTTCCTCGATGTGCTGCATGATCCCGCCGATGATGGTGTTCTCTCCGTCGGAGATGGCATCCACATCGATCTCCACCGCATCCTTGAGAAATTTGTCGATCAGGATGGGGCGGTCGGGAGAAACGTCGATGGCCGAATTCATATAGGAGGCCAGGTCTTTTTCATTATAAACAATGCGCATGGCGCGGCCGCCTAAAACGTAGGAGGGGCGGACCACCACCGGATAGCCGATCCTGGCGGCGATAACCAGGGCTTCATCTGCGGTCTCGGCCGTGCCGTTCTCCGGCTGCAGCAGGTCCAGTTTGTGCAGGAATTGCTGGAAGCGTTTGCGGTCTTCCGCCCGATCGATGGAGTCCGGAGAGGTGCCGAGAATGGGCACCCCGGCCTTGGCCAGCGGTACGGCCAGGTTCAGGGGGGTCTGGCCACCGAACTGGACGATAACCCCATCGGGCTTCTCTTTCTTAATGATATGCAGCACGTCTTCCCGGGTCAGCGGTTCAAAATACAGCTTGTCCGAGGTGTCATAGTCGGTGGAAACCGTTTCCGGGTTGGAGTTGACCATGATGGATTCAACGCCCATTTCTTTCAACGCAAAAGCGGCATGGACGCAGCAGTAGTCGAATTCGATCCCCTGGCCGATTCGGTTGGGGCCGCCGCCCAGGATCATGACCTTGCGCCCCGTGCTCTCGCGGGTCTCGTCTTCAATTTCGTAGGTGGAATAATAATAAGGGGTGTAGGCCTCGAATTCGGCGGCGCAGGTATCGACCAGTTTGTACACAGGCTGCACCGCAAGTTTCTCCCGAAGCTCCCAGACATCTTCTTCCGAGGTGCCGGTAAGAAAGGCGATCTGTCGATCAGAGTAGCCGAGCTGTTTGATCTCATAGAGAAAATCATGATCCAGCCCATTAAAGCCTTTTTCCCGGATGCGGTTTTCCATTTCGACAATCTGCTTGAAGTTGTGCAAAAACCAGGGGTCGATAAAGGAGATCTCGTAGATCTTTTCAATGCTCATGCCCCGGCGCAAGGCCTCAAAAACCTGGAAATACCGTTTGGAGTTGGGTCTGCGCAGCCCGCTCTCAAGATCCTCCTGCTCCATGGCCTCAAGGTTGAATTTGGGGTCCGCGCCAAAGCCGCTTACTCCGATTTCGAGAGAGCGCATCCCTTTCTGGAAGGCTTCTTTAAAGGTGCGGCCGAAGGCCATGGTCTCGCCCACCGACTTCATGGCGGTGGTGAGGAAATCGTCGGCCTCGGGAAATTTTTCAAAGGTAAAGCGGGGGATCTTGACCACGCAATAATCGATGGTCGGTTCAAAGGCCGCCATGGTTTCCCGGGTGATGTCGTTGGGGATTTCGTCCAGGGTATAGCCCACGGCCAGCTTGGCGGCAATCTTGGCGATGGGGAAGCCGGTGGCCTTGGAGGCCAGGGCAGAGCTCCGGGAAACCCTGGGGTTCATCTCGATGATCATCAGCTCGCCGTCTTTGGGATTGACGGCAAACTGGACGTTGGAGCCGCCGGTTTCCACGCCGATCTCGCGCATGATGGCGATGGCGGCGTTGCGCATCTCCTGGTATTCGCGGTCGGACAGGGTCTGGGCCGGGGCCACGGTGATGGAGTCTCCGGTGTGCACCCCCATGGCGTCGACGTTCTCAATGGAACAGATGATCACCACATTGTCGGCCTTGTCGCGCATCACCTCAAGCTCATACTCCTTCCAGCCGAGCAGGCTTCGCTCCAGCATGACCTCGGAATTCATGCTCAGGTCAAGACCGGCCTTGCAAAACTCGTCGAGTTCCTGGGAGTTGTAAGCTATGCCGCCGCCGGTGCCGCCCAGGGTAAAGCTGGGACGGACAATGATGGGGAAGCCGATATGCTCACTAGCAGCCTTGGTCTCTTCAATGGTGTGAATGATGACGCTTTCCGGGACCTTGAGGCCGATTTTGCGCATGGCATCCCGGAAGGAGTCGCGCCCCTCTGCTTTTTTGATGACCGCGATATTGGCACCGAGCAATTCCACTCCGTATTTTTCCAGTACGCCCAATTCGGCGACCTTGATGGCGGTATTGAGGGCGGTCTGGCCTCCCAGAGTGGGCAGGAGCGCGTCAGGGCGTTCCCGCTCGATGATTTTAGCAACCATCTCCGGGGTAATGGGCTCGATATAGGTTCGATCGGCGATCTCGGGATCGGTCATGATCGTGGCCGGATTGGAGTTGATGAGGATGACTTCGTAGCCTTCCTCTTTCAAGGCCTTCACCGCCTGGGTACCGGAATAGTCGAACTCGCAAGCCTGGCTGATGATGATGGGGCCGGAGCCGATAATCAGAATCTTTTTAATGTCGGTTCTTTTAGGCATCGGATTTTCTTACCTGCTTGTGGTTATGTCAATTGATGAGATGTTACGCTGTCAGGTGTCGCTGCTACTGGCCACGCTACTGCTGCATCATCTCGATGAAACGGTCAAAAAGATACAGCGAGTCATGCGGCCCCGGTGCGTTTTCCGGATGATACTGCACGGAAAATATCGGGTATTTCCGGTGCCGCATCCCTTCGACGCTGCTGTCGTTGAGGTTGATATGGGTCAGTTCTATATCATCGGGATTCAGGGTGGTGGAATCAACACAGAACCCGTGATTTTGCGAGGTTATTTCAATCTTGCCGGTGGTGAGATCCTTGACCGGCTGGTTGGCGCCGCGG
>VMSS01000229.1 GCA_013791995.1 Desulfurivibrio sp.
GGCGATATCACCTTTGTTGCCGATTTGAAACGCGGGGCTCGACTTGGTGAATGCAAGGCCTCGGCGATCATTGTTCCCATCTCGATTGCCGAGATCAATGGGGCGGCAATTCGGGTAAAAAATCCCTATCTGGCGGTGGCTCTTATTCATGCTCTGTTTGTTGAAGAACCGTTTGTTGCCACCGGCATTGATGCCCGCGCGGTTGTCGGTGAAGATTGCCATATTCCCGCCGAGGTTTCCATCAGTCCGTTGGTCTATCTTGGCAATCGGGTTCGGCTTGGGCAGCGGGTGACGCTGCATCCAGGGGTGGTGGTATACGATGATGCCGTTATCGGCGATGATGTGGTGCTGTACGGCAATGTAACAATTGGCCACAGTTGTTATATAGGCAGTCGGGTTATTATCCACAGCGGTGCTGTGATCGGCAGTGACGGCTTTGGCTATGCCACAGATGAAAACGGTCGACATTTCAAGCGGCCGCAGGTGGGTATGGTTCAGATTGACGACGATGTGGAAATCGGTGCCAATACCTGTATTGACCGGGCCACCTTCGGAAAAACCTGGATCAAGCGAGGAACAAAGATTGATAACCTGGTGCAGCTTGGTCATAATGTGGTCATCGGGGAAGATGCATTGCTTGTTGCCCAGGTGGGCATGGCAGGCAGTACCACCACCGGCAACAATGTGGTCATCGGTGGGCAGGTCGGCCTCGGCGGGCATATCCATCTTGGGGATCGGGTAATGATTGCGGCCAAATCGGGAGTGCATAATAACCTGGAACCTGGGGCCGTAGTGGCCGGTATCCCGGCGATCCCGCACAAAATCTGGCTGCGCTCCAGCGCTGCCTATGCGAAGCTGCCGGAAATGGTACGGGAGCTTCGAGAACTGCGCCGGAAGGTTGCCGAGCTGTCCCGGGCAATTACCCCGGACGGAGATGCTGCCCCGGGCAACAATGAGTGAATGGTCGGTCAGGGTGCTGGAAAGTAAAAATGGTTCGACAGTAGGTATAGCTCAGTGAAAAGTGAGGAGAAGTGGCATGAATTCTGATCTGCAACAGCTTGATATCCTGGAAATTTTAAAAATTTTGCCGCACCGGTATCCCTTTCTCATGGTGGATCGTATTGTTGAGATACATCTCGGCGAGTCTATCCGGGGGTACAAAAACGTAACCATGAATGAAAACTTTTTTCAGGGACATTTCCCTTCGCAGCCGGTCATGCCAGGGGTATTGATCCTTGAAGGCATGGCGCAGGTCGGTGCGATCCTTGCCTATATCACTGATCCTGAGGCAGTTGCCAACAAGCTCGTCTATTTTGCCGGTCTGGATGGCGTCAAGTTTCGGCAAAAGGTTGTTCCCGGAGACCAGCTCCACTACGAACTTTCGGTGAGTAAACGCAAGACCAGATTCTGGAAGATGGAGGGTAAGGCCTATGTCGACGGCAAGCTTGTGGCTGAAGCCGAACTCATGGCCACCTTTGCCTGAGCCTTTGCGAGAAGCCTCTCCATTCTTTTTCAACATCATATAATTAAACCCAAGCGAAGGTGCAATGAACATACATCCTACTGCAGTTATAGACCCGGAGGCGATGGTTGATGCCTCAACCACGGTTGGTCCGTATTCCGTTATTGAAAAGGGAGTAGTAATCGGCCCTGATTGTGTGGTTTGTCCCCATGCCGTGGTCACAGGATTGACCACCATCGGCGCTCGCAACACTATCGGCTCCTTCACCAATATAGGCGGACCGCCCCAGGACCTGAAATACAACAACGAGCCCACCCGACTTGTTGTCGGCGATGACAATCAGATCAGAGAGTATGTTTCCATCCACCGCGGTACCCCTGGCGGTCATGGGGTTACAACGGTGGGCAGCGGAAACCTGTTGATGGCCTACACCCACATCGCCCATGACTGCGTGATCGGGAATCATGTCATCATGGCCAACGCCGCGACATTGGGCGGTCATGTTGAGGTTGGTGACCGGGTGATCATCGGGGGGCTCACTGCCGTGCACCAGTTCGTCCGAATCGGCGAGTATGCCTATATCGGCGGCATGTCTGGGCTCAGCAAGGATGTGCCGCCGTATGTGATCATGGCTGGCGTTCGCAATCAGATGCGGGTAACCGGTATCAACCGCATTGGGTTGCGACGCTCCGGTTTTGCCGCGGCTGACATCAAAAAATTGGGACAGGCGTACAAGATTATTTTTCGTAGTCCGGAATTACTGTTGCAGGAAGCGCTCGCCAAGGCATCGGAGGAGTTTCCCGATTGTGAGCCGGTCACCAATCTGGTGAATTTCTTTACCACCTCAAAACGCAGTGTTGTGCGCATGGCCGGTGATGACGAAGAATAGCATCGGGATTATTGCAGGCGGCGGCCAGTTCCCGAAACTCTTTGCCGAAGCCGCCCAAAAAGCGGGACGAGAGGTGGTAATCGTTGCGCACCAAGGAGAGTCCTGGCCTGAGCTCGAAAATATCGCCGATCGGTTTTGCTGGGTAAAACTCGGTCAGCTTGGCCGGATAATAAGTTTTTTTCGGGAGCATGGCGTTAGCGAAGCCGTCTTTTTGGGCGCCATCACCAAAACCAGAATTTTCAAGGACGTATTGCCGGACCTCAAAGGGTTGACCCTGTGGAACAAGATAGACGTCCGGCAGGATGACGCGATTCTGCGGGCAGTGGCAGAGGCCCTGGAAAAAGAAGGCATCCGTGTTCTGGAATCCACTCTCTATCTCAAGGAGCTCCTTTTTCCCAAAGGGGTTCTCTCCAAGAAAAAGCCCTCCGCCGACCAGTTGGAGGATATTCGCTTTGGCTGGCAGACTGCCAGGGCCATCGGGGCTCTTGATATAGGACAGTGTGTTGTGGTTCGGGACCGTACCGTTCTGGCAGTGGAAGCCATAGAGGGAACGGATGCCGCCATAACCCGGGGCGGGACCTTGGGGAAAGAAAAGGTAGTGGTCGTCAAGGTGAAAAAGCCGAAGCAGGATTTTCGTTTCGACCTGCCGGCAATCGGCGGAAAAACCATCGAGACCATGGCGAAGGTCAAGGGGGCTGTTCTGGCTGTGGAGACCGGTCAATCACTGCTTTTTGACAGGGAGGCCGTGATCGAGGCGGCCAACCGGGCCGGGATTGTCGTGGTCGGGGTTGAGGAGTTGCCGGACGGAACCCTGTCGTTGTCGTAACTGTTCAACAGTACCACATCTGCGTTGTCATCGGCCTGTGCATGTGCAACAGCACACTTTACAGACCTCTTCCGCGCATCTGTGATACTGTTGAGCAGTTACTTGCTGTAGATTTTCTTCTTCGTTACCGATCTTTACCATCAGGATGATACATCTCATGAAAGCCATGGTTCTGGCCGCAGGCTTTGGGACACGCTTGCTCCCCTATACCCTGAAACGACCCAAGCCTTTGTTCCCTGTGCTTGACACTCCACTTCTGACACATACCCTGACCCAGCTCCGCAAGAGCGGGGCCGAGGCGATTGTGGTCAATGCCCATCATCTCAGGGACCAGATCGGTGTTATGCTCTCTGGTCAAAAGGATGTGCATGTCCAGATGGAAGATATGGAGTTGGGGACCGGAGGCGGTCTGCGCCTTGCGCACAGTCATTTTGGCGAGGATCCATTTCTTGCGGTTAATGGCGATATTGTCCATGATCTTGATCTGGCTAAAGTCTATCGGACCCATTGCGCTTCAGGTGCCGATGTGACCATGGTGCTGCATGATTGTTCGCGTTTCAACAATGTCAGGGTGAATGACAAGGGCAGGATCGTTGGGTTTAGCGGCCCAGCCAGGGCTGGGGAGCGTCTCATGGCTTTTACCGGGGTGCAGGTTATCAACCCGGCTGTTCTTGAGCTGATTCCCAAGTGTGTTTTTTATAACATCATTGATTGCTATGCTGATTTGCCTAAAAAAGGTGGCATAATTCAGGCCTTGACGGTCTCGGGCCATTTCTGGACAGATATGGGCACTCCGGCGGATTACTTGAAACTCCACGAGGATCTTCTGCTGAATGGGCGATTGCCGGAATTTTCCTCCGTTTGTAATGACAGTTCTTTTTATTTAGGAAAAAACGTGGTGCTTGAGGACGGGGTTATGCTGCAGGATTGGGTTTCCATCGGGCACGGGGTAACCATCGGCGAGGGGGCCAGCCTTACGCGGGTTGTGGTCTGGGATGGGGCCAGGGTTGCCCCCGGCAGCATCCTGACCGATAGTATCATTGCGGGAGATTAAATTGCTTACGGATCAACACAGGCAAGCGTTGCGCACGCTACTGACTGCCCAGGGGTTCTCTCCGGAGGTTCAGGTGGCGGACAGGATGGCCGGGGATGGCTCTGACCGACAATTTTACCGACTTTCTCTTGGTGAACTCTCTCTGCTGGCGATTGTGCCAAGCGCCACTCAGCCCCAGGGTATGGCTGAAGCTCGGGGTGCCTTTGCCATAGGGCGACATCTTTTTACTCTCGGGGCAGTGGTTCCCAGGATCTACGGATTTGATGACGACTCCGGCCTTATTCTGTGTGAGGATCTGGGTGATACCAAGCTGCATGATCTGGTCTTGCAGTATGGCGCGCAGGCGCCGGAAGTAGAGGCATATTACCGGCAGGCTCTGGCAGCTTTGGCCCATTTGCAAACCGAGACGCGCCAAAGTTTTCAGACGGATTGGTGCTGGGATACTCCCCGTTATGACCGGGCGCTTATGCTGACCAGAGAGTCCGGATATTTTCAAAAAGCCCTGTGCGAGGATTTTTTGGGGATGAAAGACTTGCCCCAAGGGCTTGGTCGGGAGTTTGTCTTTCTGGCTGAGCGGGCCATGCAGGAACCGGCAGATTTCGTCCTGCACCGTGATTTCCAGTCGCGCAATCTCATGGTACGCGAGGGGAAAGTCAGGATTATTGATTTTCAGGGTGCCAGAATGGGGCCGTTGGGGTATGATCTCGCCTCCCTGCTCATCGATCCCTATGTCGGTTTATCCCTGGACCGGCAGCAGGCCCTCCTCGGTTGTTACCTGGATGCGCTCGCCTCTCACATTCCCCTTGACCGGGGACGTTTCGTTGAGGGATATTACTATATGGTTCTGCAGCGTAACCTGCAGATTCTGGGTGCTTTTGCTTTTCTCTCGAAAAATCGTGGGAAACACTTTTTTCGACAGTTCATCAAACCTGCCGCTGCCACCATGCACTTACACCTGGACGCGCCACAGGGAAAGGATTTCCCCTCTTTGTGTGCTGTGGTGGAACAGGTGATAGCTCTTCTGGAAACCGATGTTCAAAAATAGCTGTGTTGCTCGCTGCTGTAGCCCGCAGTTGAGTATAGACAGCGATAGTCATTTCGTACCGGCTCTTTAAATCAACACGGAATTTTATAATCTCATGCAGACACGTTATCCCATTGTTGCTTTGGTAGGTCGACCCAATGTCGGCAAATCGAGCCTTTTCAACAGATTTGCCAAGAGCCGCAAGGCCATCGTTGATCCAACCCCAGGGGTAACCCGTGATCGTCATTATGAGCAGGTGACCATTGAGGAGCGGGTTTTTATCCTGGTCGACACCGGAGGTATTGAGGGCGACGGTCGGGAAATGATGGCCGGGTTGATCCGCGAGCAAACCATGCAGGCCATGCGAGAAGCGGACGTGATTCTTTTCTTGCTTGACGGCAAGGAGGGGGTTCTGCCGGAAGATTTTGAGGTGGCCGACTATCTGCGGCGGTCCGAAAAACCGGTGCATTTTCTGGTCAATAAGGTGGACAGCCCGGAGCTTGAAAATCGGCTGCTCCCCCAATTTTACGAGCTTGGGGTGGACAAGCTTTGGCCGGTTTCCGCGGCGCACGGCTATGGGGTTAAGTCGTTTTTTGAGACCCTGCTCGAAACCCTGCCGGTTTTTCCCGAATCCGAAGACATCCCGTCGGATACTATCAGTCTGGCCTGCCTGGGGCGGCCCAACGTGGGCAAGTCTTCCTTGATCAACCGGCTGCTGGGCGAAGAGCGCATGGTGGTCTCGGATATCCCAGGCACCACCCGAGATTCGGTGGACACCTTGCTCACGGTTGGCAAGCAGCC
>VMSS01000202.1 GCA_013791995.1 Desulfurivibrio sp.
CCACCCAAAATCCCGAGCCCATGACAACACCCAACAAAACCATCCAAATAAAAGAAATTACAGACGGCCAGACAATACACGACCTGTTCCTGGTCCGGGAGATGAGCCGAGGCGAGACCAAGGCTGGCAAGCCCTACCTGAGCCTCATCCTCATGGACGCCAGCGGCGAGATCTCCGGGCGAGTCTGGGAGAATGCCGAGCAGCTCATGAGCGAATGCCCGTCCGGGGCCATTGTTTCAGTGAACGGTCTGGCCCAGGCTTATAAGGGCATCCTTCAGCTCCGGATCGATAGCCTCAGCCGAATCGCAGACAGCGAGGTTGATCTGGCCCTGTTTGTCCCCAGCGTCCAAGGCAATGTGGGTCTCATGGCCAAAGAGTTGCTCAAGCTTGCCGGAAGCGTGGACAATCCGTTTTTAAAGGAGCTGCTCCTTTCTCTGTTCGGCGAACGGCGACTCATGCAATCCTTTAAAAAAGCGCCGGCAGCCAAGATGATGCACCATGCCTATGTGGGCGGTTTGCTGGAACACACCCTGGCCGTGACTCGCCTCGCGGACAGTATCTGCGCGCTCTATCCGAGCCTGGACCGCTCGCTGCTCATGGCCGGGGCGCTGCTTCACGACATCGGCAAGCTCAAGGAGTTCAACTTTGACTCCTTTCCTTTTGAGTATTCGGATCGGGGCCGGTTGGTTGGGCACATGGTTCTGGGAATCGAGATGATTCAGGAAAAAATCAACACCATCTCCGGGTTTCCGGAAGATCTGGGGGATCGGCTCAAGCACCTCATTTTAAGCCATCACGGCCGTTACGAGTTCGGCTCGCCCTCCCTGCCCATGATGCAGGAGGCCTTTGCCTTGAACTTTTTGGACGATCTCGATGCCAAGATCAACTATCTGGATCGGTTGGCCGGACAGGCAAAGGGGGATGGGTATCAGTGGACCGAGTTCCAGCGCAATCTGGAACGGTTTCTCTTTGTCAAAGGTCACCAGGGCGCTGATGGCGCTGACTCCATGAACCAGGGGCAGGATAACGGGGTTGACCCGCGCCAGCGTACGCTGTTTGGGTTGTAAGAGCAGACACCCGTTGCCCAAAAATCATCTGGACACTCAACAAAAAAAGGGGCATCTCGACGAGATGCCCCTTTTTTTGTCACCAGTTATCTTATCAAATCGTTGCAGATCGTTCCGCCTGAGCTTGTCGAAGGCCAACAACTGCGGTTCGACAGGCTCACCGCGAACGGCAGGTCTCAGTTTGCCTATCAGTCATCATACCCGGACATTGCGATCTCAAACACCGCTCACAATATTCTCGCAAAATCGTCACATCGGTGAAAACCGGTGTCCAGCCTCTAGGCGGCATCAAAACACTGGATTCCACCCTTCACCGGAATGACGGGAAGGTCGCAACTTCTTTCCTTGTACAGCCGGGCCGATTTTTTTCACCAACACCTTCTCGATTACTTCATGCACCATTCATAGGCATTCTGGAACATCCTGAGCCAGGGCGAGACCTCAAGCTGCTTCATATTCTCGGGCAGCCAGTGGCATTGCCAGGGCAGGAAGGCCCGTTCCGGATGCGGCATCATGGCCAGATGGCGGCCATCGGGCGAGCAGAGGCCGGTGAGGCCGCCGGATGATCCGTTGGGGTTGAAGGGATACGATTCGGTGGGCTGGCCCGCGTCATCCACATAGGCCATGGTGGCAAGGTTTCCAGCCAGCACCTGCGCCTTGATGGCCGGGTCGGGGAAATGGAGGAAGCCTTCGCCATGGTCCACGTGGATGCCGAAGGTCAGGTCCTCCATGCCCTTGAGCATCATGGCCGGGCTGTTCAGCACCTTGACCGTGACCCAGCGCGACTCGAACCTTCCCGAGACATTATGGATAAAACGCGGCTGCTGCTGGGCCGGGAGTCCCTGCCAGGGCACCAAGCCCAGCAGACCGAAAAGCTGGCAGCCATTACAGATGCCCAGAGTGAAGGTGTCCGGTCGGTCGTAAAATGCCTGGAACATCCCCTTGAGCCGGTCGTTGAAAAGGATGGTGGCGGCCCAGCCCTTGGCGGACTCTGGCACGTCGGCGTAAGAGAACCCGCCCACCGCAGCCAAGCCACGAAAGGTGTCCAGGGTGATGCGGCCAGCCAGCAGGTCGGTCATGGTCACGTCCCAGGGCTCAAACCCTGCGGCGTAAAAGGCAGAACTCATCTCCCGGTCGGAGTTGGAGCCTTCGTCGCGCAAGATGGCGACCTTGGGTTTGTTAGCTTTTGCCAGCACTTCAGCTGCGGTTTTTTCCGGGGTGAAGCTTAACCGGTAGGACGGCCCTAACCGGTCGTAAATATTATTCTTTTCCTCATCAGCGCAGGCAGGTTTGGTCTGGAGCCGCTCCAACTGATAGCTGGTTTCCTCCCACCACTGACGCAAGAGGCGCATGTCTTCGTCAAGAACCTCCGCGCCGTTGTAACTGACCTGGATTTTCTTTACAGCCGTGGTTGTGCCGAGAAGGACAACAGGCACCCCGTATCCGGCCAGGATCTTCTCCACCGCCTGTTCCTGGCCGGCCACGCATTCCAGCACCATTCCCAGCTCTTCGCTGAAAAGGACTTCAATGGCAGAGGCCGTGCCGGTCATGGTCAGGTCCAGACCGCAGTTACCGGAAAATGCCATCTCCAACACGGTGGTGATGAGCCCCCCGTCGCTGCGGTCGTGGCCCGACGCGATCAGCCCTTTATCGATCAGCTCTTGCACCGCGCAAAAGGCCTGCTTGACCTGGGCAGGGTTGTCCATGTCCGGCGCCTCGTTGCCGATTGTGCCCATGGTTTGAGCCAGGGCCGTGCCTCCGAGCCGGTTTTGGCCGCAGCCCAGATCGATGAACATCAGGGTGGAGCCGGGCTGTTTGATGTCCGGGCTCACCACCTTGGAGATATCCGCCACCGCCCCGTACACCGAAATCACCAACTCTCGGGGCGACTTGACTGTTTCTTTGCCCACCTTGGTGGCCATGGAGAGGCTATCCTTGCCGCCGTCCACGGCAATACCCACCCCGATCATGGCCTCGCGCATGGCCAGGGCCGCATCGTACATGGCTGCGCCCTCGCCTTCGAGCTTGGGGGCCCACATCCAGTTGGCCGAGCATTTCACCTGCGTAAGCTCTACCACCTTAGCCCAGACCAGGTTGGTCAAGGCCTCGCCCACCGCCATCCGTGCCCCGGCTGCGGGGCTCACCAGCATCTTGATGGGCTGCTCGCCGATGGCCGTAGCCACCCCGGATTTGGCAAAATGGCTCTGGGCCACCACTGCCACGTCGCTCACCGGCAACTGTAGCGGTCCGCAACATTGCTGTCGCACGATCAAGCCGGTTACGGCCCGATCCACCTTGTTGGTAAGAAACCGCTTGGAGCCCACGGAAACCAGACGCAAAACATTATGCAGCGCCTCTTTCACCGTGAGATTCTGCACCACAAGAGGCTTTAAACCCGATGCACGCCGGTTGTCCGTAAAGGTCTTGATCGGGACATTGCCCAGCAGTTCGTTGAGCTCGATATCCACCGGGGTGGAGCCATCGAGATTGTCATGCACCACAAAACGGAGATCGCCGGTCACTTCGCCCAGCACCTCGCAGGCCACCTTTTCCCGATCGCAAATCCCCTGAAATTTTTTGATATTTTCCGGCCGAATCAGAAAGCCGTTGCGTTCCTGATACTCGGCCACGTAAATCTCAAGCACGCTCATGGTGGGGTCGCCCACCCGGATATTACGGATCTCGATGCGGCCGCCGGATTTCTCCACCAGCTCCTTCAAGACATTGGCCGGTCCGCCCGCGCCCTGGTCATGGATAACGTCGATCAGGGTCTTGTCGCCCATCTCGTTGCAGGCCCGGATCACCCGGTTCATCTTCTGCTCCATCTCGGCGTCGCCGCGTTGGACCGCATCGAAATCAAGCTCGGAAACATTTTCGCCCTGAAGCATGCTCGAAGCAGCGCCGCCGCCGAAACCGACCCGATAGGCCGGGCCGCCCACCTGGACGATGAGCATGCCCTTTTCTTCCTTGGCCTTGGCGGTGTGGCGGGCATCGATCTGGCCAACACCAGCGGTGAACATGATGGGCTTGAGAAAGCCCCAGCGCTCGCC
>VMSS01000159.1 GCA_013791995.1 Desulfurivibrio sp.
CATGTCAAAATACGAGATGTACACCTGTAAGGCTGGGTCGCTACGGATCTGAGCAGTATCAATATTGGTGGCCAGCAGCTCCGCCATTTTTTTTTGCTCGGACATGACCCGCTTAAACAGATTGTCGATTTTCGGAAGAGGCAGATAGCCGACCAGATTAAGGCCCCGCGTATCCATGGTCAGCCTTTTACTCGGACAATGGGCTGGGCCATGGTTGACCATGCCGCAATAAAAACATTCGGAACTGGCGCCTTTGGTCGTCAGAACCCTACCGGTAAAAAGCCGTTTGCGTTTCAATTCGTTGAGATCACCGGAAAAACTCAACTGAAACAATCCGTCTCCTGCATCCACAAATTGATGGGCAGGTAATTTTTTGTCGCTAAAAAGGTGCGTCCACTGGAGCTTCAGCGCCCGTGTTACATAAAGGACTTCCTGTTGCAACATGCCCCAGATCGGAGCTGTTGCCTCGCCAAAATCAACCGGCGGATCTTTTTTTCGATGTAGATGCAAAATAACCTGGATAGGAACGGCACCCCACTCCGCCTTCCATTGCTGTTTTTTAAGAGTTTCAAGGCTCTCAAAAAAGGTGCTCAGGGCGGCAAAGGGCTCGTCATAATAGATGAGCAGGAGTTCGCCGGTGCTGTCTGCCGCCTCTATTCCCACCTGAATAAGGTGATTGCGAAAGGTTTGCACAAATGCAGGCCAACGATCCTGAAGAATCTGCCCACCCTGATATGACAACGGTCGGATAGCCAGCAGAGAAGAATGACTGATCTCTTTCATGATGTTTTTTTGCCCATCGTTTTTTCCTTTCCTACGTATGCACAGTCGCGATTCCGCCCATTGTACGTTTTTTCAGGCTTCGCCACCACCCCAGTTTTCCTCTGCTGGAAAAAAGCTGGCTGAGATTTCAAACAATGGTTACCTTGCGGTAAATCACACGTAGGTAAATCATGCAGCCCCCTGCCCCGTATTTTCAAAAAAAACATTGGTACTCACAATTATGACCTCCGACCCGGAACACATTCAAGCCGACAATGTAAAACGATTTGATGACGCAGCAGCAGACTGGGAAGAAAAACCGCAACGCGTTGCCCTTGCCCGCAGGGTAGCCGAAGCAATCCAGCAGGCAATTCCCCTTTCAGGCACCATGCGTGTTCTGGAATACGGATGCGGCACCGGCATGGTTTCAAGAACCTTAAGCCCGCATGTCGCATATATCACCGCCGTTGACACCTCCCCGCAGATGCTGGAAGTTCTCGGTCAGAAAGCCAGGGAAGAAAAGATCGCCAACATTGAACCCCTTGTCCATGATCTTACCAGTAAACCCTTGCCGGTCAACAATTTCGATCTGGTAATGAGCAGCATGACCCTGCATCATATCCCCGACTTCAAGGAGCTGCTGCTTCAATTTTTTGCAGCACTGAAACCGGGGGGATATCTGGCTGTTGCCGATTTGATCACGGAAGACGGTTCATTTCATGAAGACAACAGCGGAGTCGCCCATTACGGAATCAATCCGGAAGGTATCCGGTCCATTCTGACTGAGAATGGCGGTTTGGATATTACCGTGCAAGAAATCCACACCATCGAAAAACAGCAGGAAGGGGACACGACACGACGCAGCTATCCCATCTTTCTTGCCTGGTGCCGGAAGGCATGAACCAGCGCCTTTCGATTTTAGGAGAGAGATGATAACAACCATTGACGGAGATGGCCGACACTTCAATGATTTCGGCTGGCTTAAGACCTTTTGGCTCTTTTCTTTTGCCGATTACTACGACCCGGACAACATCCAATTTGGCCCTCTCCGGGTGTTCAATGATGATGTGGTGGTTCCCGGCACCGGCTTTCCCACCCATCCCCACGAGGAGATGGAAATCATCACCATTGTTCTTGACGGGGAGATAACTCACAAAGACAGCATGAACAACACCAGCATCATCAAGGCAGGTGATGTCCAGCGCATGTCCGCCGGCACCGGCCTCACCCATTCGGAATACAACGGGAGCAAGGGGCCGGTCCATTTTTATCAGATCTGGATCTATCCGGACAAACATGGCCTGCGCCCGTCCTATGACCAGCGCAGTTTCAAGAAAGAGGAGTGGCACAACCGGTTGCTGCCCATCGCCTCGGGTCAGCGGCATAAAAATGTGGTACGTTTTCATACCGGTGCCACGATCTACCGGGCCGAGCTTGATTCCGGACGGGCCATTAGCTTCGACACCACGGAAGATCGTCGCATTTTCCTCTATCTCACCTCGGGCAACCTGGTGGTCAACCGTACCCGGTTGCTGCCGAAATACCAGGCCAGAATTGATATGGAAAAAAACCTCGTCCTGCAGGCGGAAAAAAATTCAGAGTTCATCCTGATCGACCTGCCCACCTGCCGGGGTTGGGGCTATGACGAAAAAACCCTGCGCGGCGGCCGCTTTTAAGCGTTACATCAACACAGGAGAATCTCCATGGTACGTAAAATCAGCGGCGCTTTCACTGGCGGTGCCCTCGGCGCGCTCATCGACAGCGTCAATATCTGGGGCTTGGGCCAGGCTGGAATAACCGGTTGGCTGGGCATCGGTCTGCGCCCCCAATTCACTTCTTCCTGGCTCTATCCTCGCCTGGTCTGGGGCGGCCTCTGGGCCATGCTGCTGATCATCCCGTTTTTACGCCAGAAAACAGCCATGCGTGGCATACTCATGAGTTTAGTTCCCACCACCATGATGCTCGTCATGGTTTTTCCGGAAATGGGTATGGGCCTTTTGGGCCTCAAGGCCGGTCTTCTAACTCCGCTCCTCGTGCTACTTCTGAACTTCATTTATGGGATGGCGGCTTCTTTTTGGTACAAGAGTTGTGCCTAGGGAAATAAAAGGCAAAATTTTTGCCGTAGGCGACATCCACGGTTGCGCTGACAAACTCAAACTCCTGCTTGCCAGGCTTCCCTTCGACCGCGCCAATGACACCTTGGTTTTCTTGGGGGATTATCTGGATCGTGGCCCCGACACCCGTGGGGTGCTGGACCAACTCTGTCAGTTACGGGCCGACGGTGCGCATGTTGTCGCACTCATGGGAAACCACGAATATCTTCTCTTGGAATACCATCGGAGTGGCGATCAGGCCTTGCTTCCCTATCTGCGGCGGATTGGCATGGAAAAAACCCTGGAAAGTTATGGCGGCGCCAGTCTGAGCGAACTCACCTCTCTCGATTTCATGCCCGGGGAGCATCGAAAATTTCTTGCTTCGTTGCTGCCCTATTGGGAAACCGAGGAATATATTTTTGTCCACGCCGGACTGCGCCACGACCAGCCCTTGGCCGAGCAGGACATCTCCGATCTCTGCGAGGTTCGGGAACCCTTTCTTTCCCGGGAGCGGGATTACTCCAAACGGGTCATCTTCGGCCATACCCCTTTTTCTTTCCCGCTTCACACCCCATTCCGGACCGGCATCGATACAGGAGCAGCCTACGGCAACCTGCTCACAGCCGTGGAACTGCCGAGTCTGCTCTTCCATCACGCAGCCTGACCGCTCATCGATTCACGGAGCGACTCGGTAATCTCCCTGTAAAAATCGTTGGGCCAAGGTGTGCACCATCTCGTCGGAATCGAGGCGAGCATCGAGTTGTCGGGTATAGCCGATCAACCGGCCGATCTGTTCGAGGATTCCCTCAATCTCCCCGCTACTCTGGCCGGAAAGGCGGCCAACCAGAAGGTCCCCCTTGGCTTTCAGGGCAAAGCCGTGTTCAGCCAGAACCTCGGCCATAAGGGCAATCCTCCGGGATCGGTTGGTGATAGCGGCAGCCCCACCCACGAAACGGAAGTAAATATGATTGTTGCGCGGCGTATCGCTGCAGTAACAATCGAGCATATTAAAGTGATAGCCGAAACGCAGGCTCATGTTCACATATACCGCACTCGCCAGAGCCACGTTCTCCAAAACAGCCGCGCCCTCACGGGTAAGATCCTTCGCTCTGGTCATGCCGGAAAGCAGATCGGTGCCGCGCAGGGGTACTGCCTCATTCTGCCAGACTTCGGGGAAAAGCATCCCGGCAAGCACGGCCCGCAAAGGCACCGACGCCACCTCGGCAAACCCTGTCTCCTTGCCCAGCCTTTCTCCGGACAAGCCGCCTCCCAGATCAATCACCTGTATCTGAACAGGAATGGGCAAAACAAGCCGGTGCAAGGCGCTCTGTCTGCTAAAAAAACCGCCTATTCCCCTTGTCCGGCCGCCATTGGCAACCAGGG
>VMSS01000242.1 GCA_013791995.1 Desulfurivibrio sp.
GAATTCTCATTGCTGCCACCGAGATGGTGCGTCAGGGTGGCCTGGGCGACGATATCTCCGACCTGCCCGCCATTGGTACCGCTCCTTTGTGGATGAGTGAAAAGGCTGTGGCTATTGGTCAGTACTTTGTGGCCAGCGGGGCGCAAGTTGTTTTTCAGGACTTGCCTATCACCGGTTCCAAGAATTTCAATAAGTATCTGCTTGAAGGCATTATGGGACCTTTGGGTGCTCATTGGAACGTGGCCAGGGAGCCGCTGGAGATCGCCAGAATCATGATTGAGAAGATTGAGGCAAAGCGTGACGCCCTTGGCATCAATAAGAAGAAAGAGCGTGTCCTTTTCGATATGGACATGCGTCGTGACCTTGGTGGCGGTCCGTTGAAGGACGTTGGCTGTCATGGACCGACCGCTTCTTGATCTTTTTTTGAGAGAACGTGCTGTTACCAAGCAAGAATAAGGATAAGGACCATAACCGATGAAATCGGGAAGCCGTTTAGAACGAATTTTAACATCAGGAGAGTTCGCAGTCACCGGCGAGCTGGGGCCACCCAAGAACGGCAATGCCGAACTTGTACGGGAAAAGGCCAGGCTGCTCAAAGGGAGTGTTGACGCCGTCAATATTACCGACTGCCAAACCGCCATTGTCCGCATGTCCAGCATCAGTGCTGGCCTGTTGACCTTAGCCGAAGGGGTGGAACCGGTCATTCAGATGACCTGCCGCGACCGTAACCGGATCGGGATGCAAAGCGATATTCTTGGCGCTGCTGCTCTGGGGCTCAAGAATCTGCTCTGTCTCACCGGCGATCATCAGAAGTTCGGCAATCATCCCGGTTCCAAGGGCGTCTTTGACATGGACTCCATCCAGCTGCTCGGCATGGTGAAGACCATGCGGGATGAGAAGAAATTCCAGTGCGGCGAATTGATCAAGTCCCATGAGCCCAAGCTTTTTCTCGGTGCCGCGGCAAACCCTTTTGCCGGACCATCCGAACAGTTCCGGGCTGCCCGGTTGGCAAAAAAAGTCGCCAATGGCGCTGATTTTGTCCAGACCCAAATCATCTACAATGTTGAGCGCTTTGCCAAATTCATGCAGGCGGTCCGCGATCTCGGTCTCCACAAAAAGGTGCATATCCTCGCAGGGGTAACCCCACCGAAATCCGTGGGCATGGCGCGTTACATGAAGAGTTCAGTTCCCGGCATGGATGTCACCGATGAGGTGATCAAGCGGATGCAGGGAGCCAAGGACAAGGAAGACGAGGGCATCAACATCTGTGTTGATATCATCCGTCAGGTTCGTGAGATAGAAGGGGTGGCCGGCGTACATATTATGGCCATCGAATGGGAAAGTGCTGTGCCGGAGATTGTAAGCCGGGCAGGGCTTGCCACCCGTCCTGTCTTTGCCGACGAGCCTGTTGCTCTTGCGGCGGCAAGACCGGAGGCACCAATCGAGGTTCGGTCCGCAGTGGCCGGAGAGAAGGAAAGTGATGTTGTTCTGGCGGCAGCCAAGGTTGAGGCAGAGAAAATTGTTGCCGCAGCCAGGGCGGAAGCCGCTCAGTTCCGAGTTTCCGCCAGTGGCGGCAGCGGAGCCGGTGCGGTTGATCAGGCAAAGATTGAAATAGAAGAAGCAGGAGAGGATGCGATGAACGAAAAAGAACGTCAAATGGCGCTGGAGTCGGTACGCCTCGGTCTTGATGCGCTGAAAAAGGCCTACGGCTTGTCGGACGATCAATTTGATGCACTGACGAAATTTGCCGGCGCTGAGGCTATTCTCAAGCGCGAGCCGGTGCTCGCAGCTCCTGCTTCTGCGGCGAGTCCTGCGGCAAAGCCCACAGTTCCTGCAATAAATCTTGAGGTTGAGGCTGCTGCCAAGAAAGCGGCAGAAACCAAAGCGGTCGAGGAAGCTTTGCAGGCTGCGGCTGCCAAGAAATCGGCTGAGGCCAAAGCTGCTGATGAAGCAAAAAAGGCCGAGGCTGCTAAAAAAGCGGTTGAGGCTAAGGCCGTCGAAGAGGCAAAGCAGGCTGAAGCGGCCAAAAAAGCGGCAGGCGCAAAAGCTGCTGAAGAGACCAAGAAGCCCGTTGCTCCGGAAGCAAAGAAAGCTCCGGCTGCAGCAGCGCCGGTAGCTGGAGCAGTTGGCGCGGCTGATCTTGCTCTTGAAAAAACGCCGTTGTCCGAACGGGCGGCCAAGATTCCCGAGGCTTCTTATAAGCAGGCATATACCGGCGCAATCCGACAGACAGTTTTGGGCGGAGAGGAGAGTGGCATCAAGGTTGGCGGGACTAATACCCTGCCGTTCCATCTTTTTGAAGGCACCATGCCCAACAGGCCCATGATCGCCTTTGATGTTCTTGATGTGAAACCCGATGATTGGCCCGATTCCCTGGCCCGTCATTACCAGGATGTTTTTGACAATCCTGTTGCTTGGGCCCAGAAATGTGTCAAGGAATATGGCGCAGACGCCATCTGTGTTTCCATGGTCAGCACCGACCCCAATGGTCTGAACAGGCCTGCCGCCGATGCGGCAAAAGCTGCGGCCGAGATTGTTAAAAGCATCGAGGTTCCGGTTATTATCTGGGGCTGCGGTAATGGCGAAAAAGATACGGAAACCCTGCGTGAGATCACTTCCCTTATCGGCGACAAGAAAGTTTGTCTTGCTCCGCTGTCCGACAGCAACTATCGGGCAATTGGCGCTACGGCCATGGCCTTCCAGTATCCCATGGTTGCTGCTTCGCCTATTGACGTGAATCTTGCAAAGCAGCTGAATATCCTGCTTGAGAATCTCGGGGTTTCCCTGGACAGCGTTTTGATTGACCCTTCCATTGGCGCACTCGGCTACGGGATCGAATATAGCTATTCGGTTATGGAGCGGATCCGACTTGCCGCTCTGACCCAGAAAGACGAAAAACTTCAGGTACCCTTTATTTGTAATCTGGGCCGTGAGGTATGGAAGGCCAAGGAATGCCGTTTGCCTTCCGACGAGATGATTGGTGATCAGGAGACCCGCGGCATTCTCATGGAGGCTGTCACAGCTTCCTGTATGTTGATGGCGGGTGGTGAACTGATGATCATGCGGCATCCGAGAGCTGTTTCTCTGACCAAGTCGCTGATCAATGGCCTCATGGGTTAATTTTAGAAATTGTGTATTTATTAACGATCGTAACGCTGAAAAGCCTCACAGAGTAAAGAGGAGAAAAACAAAATGTCTAAGATCATCTGTTCTGCCGCCATCCGTGGGGCTCACAAAATAGTTGATATGGCGGAAGCGAAGTTCGAGGAGGCCATCAAGAAGTATGGCCCTGAGCAGGAGGTGCATTTCCCGAACACCGCCTACTTCCTGCCGGTTATTTACAGTATGCTGGGCGCTAAGGTACAGAATCTGGGCGACATGAAGGATATCTTCAAGGAATGCCGCACCCTTCTACCGGATCAGGTGAGCGAGAATATTTGGTTGCCGTACCTTGCCCCGGCTCTTGATGCGGGCATGGCCACCTTTTTTGCCGAGGAGATGTACGAGGCCATCCGTTACCTTGAGACCCCGGATTTTTATACCAAAACCGAAGATCCGCTGGAGAACAATATCTGGCTGGGTGCTGCCGATGACGTTATCTTCAGGAAGCGTGGTGTTGAGTTCGTTGACGGCACCGCTCCAGGTTTTGCTGCCATCATGGGCACCCCGGACGATAATGAAGTTGCCTCGCGCATCGCCCTCGAACTCCAGGAGAAAAATCTTTATATCTTCATGCACGACCAGACCAACGGCAAGAACATGGCCGAGCGTCTGGTTGAAAATAAGGTACAGGTCGGCTGGAATACCCGTCTGGTGCCTTTTGGCAAGAGCTACACCTCCGCGGTCTTCGCCATCGGCTTTGCCTGCCGTGTGGCCATGGCCTTCGGCGGCATCAAGCCCGGTGACTATAAGGGCAATCTGATTTACAACAAGGACCGTACTTTTGCTTTTGTCATGGCTTTTGGTCCGGTATCCGACGAGTGGTACGCCAATGCGGCAGGCGCCATCAATTGGGGCTTCCCCACCATTTCCGACTACGATATTCCCGAGGTGCTTCCCACCGGAATCTGCACTTACGAGCATGTGGTCAGCCGCGTGCCCCACGAGGAGATAGTCCAAAAAGCTATCGAAGTTCGTGGCCTTAAGGTCAATGTCACCAAGATCGACATCCCCATGTCCTTCGGCCCGGCCTTTGAGGGCGAGCGAGTCCGCAAGGATGACCTTTTCATGGAATGCGGCGGCGGTCGGACTTCGGGGGTTGAGGTTCTCGTTTCCAAGGATATGTCCGAGGTGGAAGACGGTAAGGTCACCATCGAAGGGCCGGACATCAAGGACATCCAAGTGGGCCAGAATCTGCCCCTCGCCATCCTGGTCGAGGTTGCCGGCCGTGGGATGCAGTCGGATTTCGAGCCCATCCTAGAGCGTCAGTTCCATCACCTGATCAATTATATCCAGGGCATCATGCACATGGGCCAGCGGAACATCATGTGGCTCCGCATCGGCAAGGCTGCGGTGGAAAAGGGTTTTTCCCTCACCCATCTCGGCAAGGTGCTGCATGGCAAACTGCATCAGGAGTTTGGTGCCATTGTCGACAAGATCCAGGTCAAGATCTACACCGAGTTGGACAAGGTGGAAGAGGTACAGGAACTTGCCCGCAAGGTTTACGCAGAGCGCGATGAGCGGTTGGGCTCCATGACCGACGAAACCGAAGAGGTGTTCTATTCCTGCACTCTGTGTCAATCCTTTGCCCCGAGTCATGTCTGTGTCATCACCCCGGAGCGGATCGGCATGTGCGGCGCCTATAACTGGCTGGACGGCAAGGCCTCCTACCAGATCAACCCCACCGGCCCCAACCAGCCGATTCAGAAAGGCGACTGCCTGGATGAGAAGCTCGGCCGTTTCAAGGGGATCAACGATTTTGTTGACCAGACCTCCCGCGGGGCTGTAACCGATCTTGCTTTGTACTCCCTGATGAACAGCCCGATGACCGCTTGCGGCTGTTTCGAAGCTATTGCCGCCATGCTGCCCCAGTGTAACGGGATCATGGTGGTTAACCGTGACTACAGCGGCATGACGCCTTCCGGGATGAAGTTCACTTCTTTGGCCGGTATGGCTGGCGGTGGCGCGCAGACCCCTGGATTTATCGGGGTTTCCAAGCATTTCATGACCAGCCCCAAGCTTTTTGTTGCCGAGGGCGGGCTGCAGCGGATGGTTTGGCTGCCTAAGATGATGAAAGAGGAGATCAAGGACAAACTTATGGAGCGCTGCAAGGAAATCGGCATGCCTGAGTTTTACGACATGATCGCCACAGAGGAGAACGGCACCACGGAGGAGGAAATCTTCGCCTTCATGAAAAAGGTCGGTCATCCGGCTCTTGAGATGGAAGCGCTTGTTTGATTTGAGAAATTAGCTGTCAGCTATTAGCGATACGATTCAAGATTACTATTCAAGCTTAAAGCTCATCGCTTATAGCTTGCCTTATAACGGAGGAACAGACAGATGGCTCTAACAGGTATTCAAATCCTCAAAATGCTTCCCAAGAAGAACTGCGGGGAGTGCGGTATCCCGACCTGTCTTGCCTTTGCCATGAAAGTGGCAGCCGGACAGATTGAAATCGGCGAATGTCCGTATGTGAGCGATGAGGTCAAAGAGCAGATCGGCGAGGCATCTGCCCCCCCGATTCGGACTATTAAAATCGGCTCCGGGGACAGCGCCTATACCACCGGCGGCGAGACCTGTCTGTTCCGCCATGAAAAACGCTTTGAAAACCCCACCGGCATCGCGGTGCTGGTCACCACCGATATGAATGAGGCCGATGTAGAGGGCCGCATTACCCGGTTCAAGAATCTCCGTTATGAGCGGGTCGGCGTTCTCCTCAAGGCTGACTTGATTGCGATCAAGGATACCAAGGGCGATGGGGCTGCCTTTACCGCTCTGACCAAAAAAGTGATTGATGGCGCAGCCGATGCCGGTCTTATCCTGATGAGCGACAAGGCCGACAATCTCAAGGCTGCCGCTGCTGCCTGTGGTGAGCGTAAACCTTTGCTCTACGCAGCCACTGCGGAGAATGGTGACGCCATGGCTGCTCTTGCCAAGGAGATCGGCTGTCCTTTGGTTGCCAAGGGAACAAATCTTGACGAAACCGTGGCTGTTTCCGAGAAACTTCTTGCCGCAGGGCTCAAGGACTTGATGCTCGACTCAGGCGCCCGTACGGTTCGTGGTGCACTTGAGGACAGTGTCGTGGGGCGGCGTTCGGCCATCCGCGCCAAATTCAAGCCTCTGGGCTTTCCGACCATCACCTTCCCTTGCGAGATCTCCGCTGATCCGTTGATGGAAGCAATGGTCGCTTCGGTACTTATTGCCAAATACGCAGGCATTGTCGTTCTTTCCGACCTGCAGGGCGATATACTCTTTCCCTTGCTTTTGGAAAGGCTGAACCTCTTCACCGATCCGCAACGGCCCATGGTTGTTCAGGAAGATGTTTACAACATCAATGGTCCCACCGAGGATTCCCCGGTTCTGATTACCTGCAATTTCTCGCTCACCTACTTCATTGTTTCCGGTGAAATCGAGGGAAGCAAGGTGCCCAGTTGGCTGTTGATCAAGGACACTGAAGGCCTTTCGGTCCTCACTGCATGGGCAGCCGGCAAGTTCGGCGCGGATATGATCGCGGCATTCATGAAAAAGTCCGGGATCGAGTCCAAGGTCAAGCATCGGGAACTGATTATCCCGGGATACCTTGCCTCCATGAAGGGCGAGCTTGAAGAGGAGCTTGCAGGCTGGACCATCACCATCGGTCCTCGTGAAGCCGGACATCTGCCCGCCTTCCTGAAAGAATGGAAGCCTGCGGCGTAGCGTACGTTTGCATATTCTTCGGCTTACTAGAGACAACTCTCTTGGTGCGGCCGTAACGTAAATTTTACACATCGACTGAACTGGCTATGAATATCACAATCAACGGGTATGACATTGTTGCCGAAGAAGGGATTACTATTCTGGAGGCGGCAAAACGGGCGGATATCCATATTCCAACCTTGTGTTACGTGAACAAGGGGACCTCGGACATCCCGTGCGAGCTGTGCGTTGTCAGTGTGGAAGGGGTGGATTCTCCGGTGCGCTCCTGTATTACTCCTTTGCGCGAAGGGATGCGGGTCACCACCGAATCCAAGGAACTGCAGGCCAAGCGTGCGGAGCGCATGACGCTCTTGATGGAAACCCATTTTGGCGACTGCAAGGCTCCCTGTAATCTTACCTGTCCCGGACAGATCAATGTTCAGGGGTATATCGCCCATGTTGCCAAGGGCCAGTATGAAGAGGCATTGCGCCTGGTAATGGAGCGCAACCCCTTTCCTTTTTCCGTGGGGAGGGTTTGCCCCCGGTTCTGCGAAACCCGCTGCCGCAGGATTTTAGTTGATGAACCGGTTTCCATTAACCATCTGAAGCGTTTTGTCGCGGATTGGTGCATGGCCCACAAGGTTGATCTGCGCATTCCCCGCGACCCATCCACCGGCAAAAAAATAGCTGTTATCGGCGGCGGCCCCTCCGGACTGACCGGCGCGTACTATCTCGCCCGCAAAGGCCACGACGTCACAGTTTTTGAATCCGCACCCAAGCTTGGCGGCATGTTGCGCTACGGCATTCCGGATTACAAGATTCCTCAGGATGTGCTTGATTACGAGATCACCACCATCCTGCGCATGGGGATCAATGTCCGCATGAGCCAGAAATGGGGAGAAGATTTTACCCTGCAATCCCTTAAGGATCAAGGCTACGAAGCCATCCTTATCGCCACCGGCACCCCGGTTGACGAAAGTCTGGATATTCCCGGTTGTGCTCTGCCCAAGGTTATCCCGGCCACGAAGTTCCTCAGGAACATGAGCGAAGGCAAGGGTGGCAACTATGGCAGATCCGCCGTGGTTTTCGGCGGAAACAACGTCGCCATGGAGGTTGCCCGATCCCTGCTGCGTAAAGAGGTTGGTCAGGTCACCATCATTTATCCCCGAGCCCAAACCGAAATGCCGGCCAACCAGCGGAATATCCGGGTGGCGGAAAAAGAGGGCGTCCAGTTTCTGCTCATGGCTTCGCCGGTTAACTTCATCGATACCAATAACGGCATCACGGTGCAATTGATTCGGACCAAGCTAGGCGAGCCGGATGAGAAGGGTATTCGTTACCCTGAAGCGATTCCCGGTTCCACGGTGAACATCAATGCCGATACCGTTATTGTTGCCCAGGGGTTGAGCGCCTGTCGTGAAAAATTCGACGGCGGCCAACTGGAAGCGACCCTGGAGTTGACCCCGAAATTCAATATCAAGGCTAATCCCAGGACTTCATTGACCAATCACCCCGGAATTTACGCGGCCGGTGATGTGACCAGCGGGCCTCGCTCGGTGATTCAGGCCGTGGTTGCGGCCCGGCGCGCCGCAGAAAATATCCATGCCCAGGTTATGGGGATTACCAAGACCGTGGCCGAGAGCCGGTTTAATTTCACCCGGGGCAAGGGTTTTGATGATGTTGATCTGCGAAATTTCGAGGGGATCAACATCAAGCTTCGGGAAAAGATGCCCACCCGGCCGCCCCAGATTGCTACCCAGGATTTCAGCGAGATCAAGCTCGGGTTTTCCGAACAGATGGCGATAACCGAGGCCAAACGATGTCTGTCTTGTGGCTGTCGTGCCTTTGATCGTTGTGACTTGAAAGAAATGGCCATGGATTTCGGCCTTGATCCAAGCCGAACCGGAATGGGAACCAAGCCGGTTTATACCGAAAAGATCTCCCATCCCGTGATCCTGGTTGATCTGAACAAGTGCATCTATTGCAAGCGTTGTCAGAACAGCTGCGACTACGATGCCATTGAAATCAGCGCCGACGGTGTTGACGATAAAGGCAGGCCGGTGGGCCTGAACTTTAAGTTCAAGGAGAATTGTGTTTCCTGCGGCACCTGTGTGGATAATTGCTCCACCGGTGCGCTCAACAAAAAGGACATGCTGCCTCCGATTATAGGTGAACCGGTGCGCGAGGTTCGCTCGACCTGCCCGTATTGCGGCGCCGGCTGCCAGGTTCTTCTCAAAGTGAAGGGCAACACCTTGATGGAAGTGACCTCGGAACCGGATTTGGCCCCCAATTACGGAGCGCTCTGCGTCAAGGGCCGTTTCGCCCACAATTTTGTCCAGCACAAGGACCGTCTTACCACTCCGCTGGTTCGCAGGGGAGGGCAGTTGGTGGAAACCAGCTGGGAAGATGCCCTGAACATCGTGGCTAAGAATTTTTTCGATCTCAAGTCCATGTATGGACCTGATTCCATTGCCGGCTTCAGCTGCGCCAGAGCGAGCAACGAAGAAAACTATTTGATGCAAAAATTCATGCGGACAGCGATCGGAACGAACAATATCGATCACTGTGCCCGACTCTGACACGCTCCCACGGTGGCCAGTTTGGCCCTCACATTTGGCAGCGGCGCGATGACCAACTCCATTGCGGACATGAAAAAAACCGATCTTTTCCTGATGATCGGCTCTAATCCGGACACCAGTCATCCGACCATTGGCATGCGGCTTCACCAGGCCTTGGATCGGGGGGCAAAAATGATTGTTGTTGATCCTCGGAGAACCAGGCTTGCAGAACGGGCCGACCTCTGGTTGAGGATTTTGCCCGGTACCGATGTGGCCCTTCTCAACGGTATGATGAAAGTCATCCTCGATGAGGGGCTGTGGAACAAGAAGTTTGTTGAGGAACGCACCGAGGATTTTGACGAATTACAGCGGTTGGTCGCCAAATATACTCCCGAGATGGTGGAGCAGATCACCGGCATCCCCGAAGATCAGATGCGCCAGGCTGCCCGCATGTTTGCGGCGGACGGGCGGCACGCCATCTTCCACGGCATGGGCATCACCCATTACGTTACCGGTACCGACCGGGTAAAATCCATTGCCAACCTGTCCATGCTCTGCGGCAAGGTCGGGGTGGAAGGCGGCGGCTGCAATCCGCTGCGTGGTCAGAACAACGTGCAGGGAGCCTGTGACATGGGCGCGCTTTTCAATACCCTGCCCGGTTATGGCGGCCTTGATAATGACGAGCTTTTCGCCAAATACGAGAAGGTCTGGAAGACCAAGCTGCCTCGGCGGCCCGGCAAGCCCGCCACCGAAATCTGGGAAAACATCTTTAAGGGACATATCCGCGGTCTCTATGTTTTTGGCGAGGACCCGGCTGTGGCCGATGCCAATATATCCCATGTACAGGCTGCCCTGGAAGAGATTGATTTCCTGGTGGTCCAGGATATCTTTCTCACCGAAACCGCGAAGATGGCAGATGTGGTGTTGCCTGCCGCCTGTTTTGCTGAAAAAGACGGCACTTTCACCTGCACCGAGCGTCGAGTTCAGCGGATCCGTAAGGCAGTCGATGCCCCGGGAGAAGCCAAGCCGGACTGGAAGATCTTCTGTGAGCTTTCCAAGAAGATGGGCTACGAGATGGACTACGACTCGCCGGAAGATGTTTTTAACGAGTTGCGTCAGTTGTTGCCGCAATATACAGGCATCACCTATGGACGACTGGAAAAAGAAGGGTTGCAATGGCCTGTGCCCTCCGAGGATCATCCCGGCACTCCGGTTCTGCATATAGGAAAATTCACCCGCGGCAAAGGATTGTTTATCCCTGAGGATTATATCCCCCCGGTGGAATTGCCCGATGAGGAATATCCGCTGTTGTTCACCACCGGCCGTGATCTTGCCCGGTATAACTTCAGCAGCATGACCGGCAAGACCCCGGAGATCGATGAGATCAGCCCCGAGTGCTTTGCCGAGGTGAATCCTCTCGATGCCGAGCGCCTTGGCCTCAAGGAGAAAAACTGGGTCAGGCTAACTTCTCGGCGCGGTTCGGTGGAAATGCGGGCGACCATCACTGATCGGAGTCAGGAAGGCACCATCTTCTGCACCTATAATCATTTGCAGACGCTGGTAAACATGCTGACCCTGGATGCTCTGGATCGTCTTTCCAGAACGCCGGAATATAAACTGTGCGCCATCAAGGTTACAGTCTTTGGTGATGAGCAACCGGACTGATTGTCCAGTGTGATGGTCTTGGCGAGTAAGGCCTTGATTAAAAGTAATTGTAATATTGGAATGCCAGGACCGGCATAAGGAGCCGTGGTGAAGTGGTCAAAGTAATGGCTGTTTCGATACGACTCCTAAATTTTCTAATTTAGTGGAGTTACACGATGGGACAAGCAAAAGATAAAAAATCAGGGACGGTAATGGTCGTCGGCGGCGGTATCGCCGGGGTCCAGGCGGCCCTTGATTTAACCGAGCTTGGCTACTATGTCTATCTGGTGGAAAAGTCAGCGGCCATTGGCGGTGCCATGGCACAGTTGGATAAAACCTTTCCTACCAATGACTGTTCGCTTTGAATACTCGCACCTAAGCTGGTAGAGGCCGGTCGGTCTCCCAATATCGAAATCTTAAGCAACGCTGATTTTCTTTCCCTGGACGGAAAACCAGGCAATTTTACCGCCAAGCTGCGGATGCGTCCGCGGTATATCGATGCGGACAAGTGTACGGCTTGTGGGCTGTGCACCAAGTACTGTCCCAAACATCTGGTGGATCCCTACAATGAGGGTCTCGCGATTACGCGGCCGATCCATATCGATTATGCCCAGGCAGTGCCGGCCACCTATTATATCGATCCGGAGGTCTGTCTGTACCTGAAGCACGGGACCTGCCAGATCTGCGTCTGCACCTGTCAGAGCAAGGCCATTGATTTCAGCCAGGAGCCGGAAGAAAAAGAATTGCAGATCGGTGCGGTGATCATGGCCCCGGGTTTTGGTCGTGTTCCCGATGAAACCCTGGCCAAGTACAGCTATGGTTTGCATCCCGACGTTATGACCAGCCTGGAGTTCGAGCGGCTGCTCTGCGCCTCCGGTCCCTTTGAGGGCGAGGTCAAGTGCCTCTCCGATCGTCGGCATCCCAAACGGATCGCCTTTATTCAGTGCGTTGGTTCCCGTGATCTCGGCTGCAACAACGGCTATTGCTCTTCGGTCTGTTGCATGTATGCGATCAAGGAGGCCATGGTTGCCAAGGAGCATGACCCCGAGGTGGAGATCACCATCTACTACATGGATATGCGGACCCAGGGCAAGGGCTTTGATGCCGCCCAGAAGAAGGCCGAGTCCATGGGGATCAAGTTTGTCCGGGCCAAAGTGGCGGATGTCATGCCGTGGGATAAAAACTTGAAGTTGACCTATTCCACCATGGACGGGAAGCACAGCTTTGAGCCCTACGATATCGTCGTTCTTTCCGTTGGGCTCGATGCTCCGGCCGATGCCAAGAATCTTGGTGAGATTGCCGGTTTTGCTCTCAATGAGTACGATTTCTGCAAGACCGAGACCTTTGCTCCCTTGCTCACCACCAAGCCGGGCGTTTTTGTTGCTGGTGCTTTCCAAGGTCCCAAGGATATTCCGGAAAGCGTTACCCAATCCAGCGCGGCTGCCGGCTTAGCGGCCGGGCTTATTGTCAAGGACCGCGGCAAGGCCTTGGTGCACAAGACCTATCCCAAAGAGCAGGCAACCGGCAAAGATGAAGAAGTCCGGATCGGTGTTTTTGTCTGCCATTGTGGCATCAACATCTCCAGCGTGGTTGATGTGGCCTCGGTTGAGCAGTACACCGAGGGCATGGAAGGAGTGGTCTA
>VMSS01000090.1 GCA_013791995.1 Desulfurivibrio sp.
GCGCGGCCCTGCTTGCGGTCATCTTTATTGATTTTCAGCACCAGATCATTCCCGACGTTATCAGCCTGCCCGGCATCGTCCTCGGGTTTTGCCTCTCTTTTCTCAATCCGTTCGTCACCTGGCAGGATGCCGGGCTTGGGGTTCTGTTTGGGGGAGGGAGTTTTTATCTGGTGGCCCTGGTCTATTACCTGTTGACCAAGCGGGAAGGCATGGGCGGCGGCGACATCAAACTGCTGGCCATGATCGGCGCATTTCTGGGCTGGCAATCCCTACCCTTTGTGGTGTTCGGCAGCTCGCTGATGGGCACGGTGGTGGGGGTCTGGGCCATGGTCAAACAGCGCAAGGGCGGCAAGACCGTTATCCCCTACGGGCCATTTCTGGCCATCGCGGCACTGCTCTATCTTTTTTTTCGGGAGGAGATTCTTCTTCTTTTTGTCAGGTTTGTGCTCCGATCGTGATCCCGGCTGTTTCCTTGTTTTTATCCTGTTGATCCGCGCCTAGTTGCCATTTTCCCTTCCTGCGGCCAAGGGCCGACCTCGTATGTTTTTTCCTGAAGCCCCACATTTACTGAATCTTTACCGTTATTAACACCCTCTTTACGGACAAATGCTATAGAGTATTTCCTGTTAGGAATATCCGAATGCCGGAAAAATTCGCCTTGGACGATGGTGGGTTTCGGTTATGTCAGAGAAAAAATGAAACAAGGGTAAAGATGAACAGAACGTGCGATGGAATATTGCATTGTTCAGGGAACTGGGAAGAAATGTTTGCAGGATTCACGCGGGAAAAAAGAAGGAGGTGTACCATATGGGGAACATGAAGGGGAGGAGGGTCTGGCTGGTAGCTCTTACCGTCCTCGGAGTCGGTATTCTTGTTGCGATTTTCATGATGCTGGGGCCTCCCGGGCTCCTTGCGAAATCGGAAACGCCCGATTTTTGTGCCAGCTGCCATGTGATGGAGGCAGAGTATGATGCCTGGGCACATGCCGGTGCGCACCGGCGGAAGGTGTGTGTGGACTGCCATCTGCCGAACCAGAACAAAGCGCTGCATTATGTCTGGAAGAGTATCGATGGCATGAAGGATACCCTGGCTTTTTATTCCGGCCGGGTCCCCGAGCGGATAGAGATCAGCGCCCACGGCCAGGAAGTGGTCCAGGCCAACTGTATCCGCTGTCACGAGACCACCGTTGCCCACATTGACCAAAAACGGCTTTGCTGGCAATGCCATCGCCGGATTTCGCACAGGGGAGTCGGTGCGATTCAAACACAGTAATGCATGTAAAGACAACATAAGGAGGAGAATATGCAAAAGAAATTATTATTGCCCCTGGTTCTGATGATAGCCGGTGGCACGCTGTTGACCGGCTGCACAGGGCCGGAAAAAGTTGAGGCTGTCCGGCCGGTGAAGATTGCCGACGGCGAGATGGATCCGGCGGAATGGGGCAAGGCCTATCCGGTCCATTATGATTTGTGGAAAAAAACCGCCGAGCCGACCGAGCCCGGAAAAAGCAAGTACAAGAGAGGCTTTGATGCAGACGGCATAACCTACGATAAGCTCTCGGAATTCCCGTACATGGCCCTGCTCTTTAACGGCTGGGGTTTCGGGGTCGAGTACAACGAACCCCGCGGCCATGCCTATATGCTCAAGGACCAAGTTGATATAGACCCCTCCCGCGTCGGCGCCGGCGGCGTCTGCCTCACCTGTAAAACCCCCTACGCACCCAAGTTGGAAAAGGAAAAGGGTTTCGACTACTACAGCAAGCCCTGGGCTGAGGTCCGCGATATGATTCCGGAGAAATATCGGGATCTCGGCGTTGCCTGTATCGACTGCCACGACAATAAGGATATGTCGCTCAAGCTTTCCCGTGAATTCACTCTGGGCAAAGCGCTTGAGGAAATCAAGGTTGGTCGTTCCAAGCTTACCCATCAGGACATGCGCAGTCTGGTCTGTGCCCAGTGCCATGTGACCTATAACATCAACAAGGATGAGAACAAAAAATCAGTGGGCGTTTACTTTCCATGGCAAGGCAGCGCCTGGGGCGACATTTCGGTTGAGAACATCATCAAGCAGATCCGCAACGACAAGTCGGTGGGTGAGTGGACTCAGAAGGTGACCGGCTACAAGATGCCCTTCATGCGTCATCCCGAGTTTGAACTCTATTCCAGAAACAGCGTCCACTGGATGGCCGGCGTTGCCTGTGCCGACTGTCATATGCCTTATACCAAGGTGGGCAGCAATAAGTTATCCGACCATCGGGTGACCAGTCCGCTTAAGGCCGATCTGAAGGCCTGCCAGCAATGCCATAGCGAATCCCCGGAATGGCTGCGCCAACAGGTGACCACCATCCAGGATCGCACCGTCTCCATGATGATTCGCGCCGGTTATGCTACAGCCACGGCGGCCAAACTCATTGAGAGAGCACATACCCAGCAGGCGGCCGGCAAGGAGATCGATCAGAAACTCTACGAGCAGGCCAAGGATTTCTACATGGAAGCCTTCTTCCGTACTCTGTACATCGGGGGTGAGAACTCGCTGGGTTTCCATAATCCCACCGAGGCGTTGCGGATCCTCGGAGATTCCACCGCCTTTGCCTCGAAGTCGGAAGGACTCCTGCGTCAGGCCCTTGCCAAGGTCGGCGATGATGTGCCGATGACCGTGAATCTTGAGCTTGAAAAGTATCTCAATGAGCGGGGCAAGAAAAAGCTCATGAAGCAGAAGGGTGTGGAATTCAAAGATCCCTTCGGCGTTGAGGAAAAACTGACGAACGTGGCGCCTGTCAGTAAGAAATAAAGATACGTAGTTTTTTAAAAAAAAGTTCCTTGCCTGGCAATTTCGGGCAGGGAACTTTTTTTTTGCCCCGAATCAGCGAACCTCCATCTTCCTCACTGTCACCTCTTTTCTTCCTGCAAGGCTCGTGGATTTTTCTGCGAACGGTGCACATTTACCGATTCTTTACCATCATTAACAGCATCTTTACGGACAGTTGCTTTATGATGGGAGCGATGGAGCAGGCAGGTACGTAAACTCCGGCCTGAAGGCAAGTGGATTCGCAATGCCCAGAAAAAAATGAGGAGGAGGAAAATGACCCATCCATGACAGGAAGGGCCGGAGAGAAAATGCCCGATCGCTTTTCTTTCGGGGGCATTCCCCGAGCAACTGTGACCGTCGCCGCTGCCGCGTTCGATGGGAAGGAGGGATTATGAAGAGATTGCTCGTATTGATTAGCCTGTTTCTGCTGATGCAGTCGCAGGTAGTGCTTGGGGCCGCAGGGAAACATCCTGCCACCCCGGAGAATCAGGAATGCGGCGAGTGCCATGCCGACCAGGAAAAAGTATGGTTTGACGGCAAGCACGGCTTGATGGGGGTCAAGTGCATCGTCTGCCACGGTTCAACAGATAAGAATTTCACGGCCAGCCCCGGACTTGGTGCCTGTCGCGGCTGTCATGCCCAACAGGTCAGCCAGGCGCTCAAGGCCAAGGGGAAAGAGGAAAAGCGCTGCTTCCCCTGCCATGATCCCCATGCCGTAACGGTACAGGGTGAGTCGGCCAAACCATATCACGTACAGGGAGGCAAATAGCCATGAAGCTGACACGAAGGGAACTCATGAAATATTCGGCAGCCCTGGCCGCTGCTTCGGCCATCGGACTTGACCTGCCCCTGCCCAGAGGCGTGGCTGCCGCCGCCGGGGAGCCGGACAAGTGGGTAAAGGGCGTCTGCCGTTACTGCGGGGCTGGCTGCGGCGTTTACACCGGGGTGAAGGGCGGCAAGGTCGTCGCGGTGAAGGGTGATAAGGATAACTGGAACAAGGGTTTTCTCTGTCTCAAGGGAAATTTTCTTCCTGCCATCCTTTATGCCCCTGATCGTCTGCAGTATCCTCTCCTCCGTAAGGGCAACAAATTTGTCCGCATCTCCTGGAACGAGGCCATGGGCATCATGGTCGAAAAATTCCATGATTCCATCCGCAAGAACGGACCTAACTCGGTGTCCTTCTACGGTTCCGGCCAAGCGTACACCGAGGAGTGCTATTTCATCAACAAGCTGTTCAAGGGAGGATTGGGCACCAATAATATCGATGGTAATCCCAGGCTGTGCATGGCCTCAGCCGCGGTCGGTTATGTCTCGACCTTTGGCAAGGATGAGCCCATGGGCGCCTACGATGACATCTACCATGCCGAGTGTTTTTTCATCATCGGCTCCAACATGGCCGAGGCCCACCCGGTAATCTTCCGGATGGTGAATGAGAGAAAGCAGAAAGGAAAGGATGTGAAGATTATCATGGCCGATCCCAGGAAGACCCTCTCGGCCCGGATCGCCGACCTGCACATGAGCTTCACTCCCGGCACCGACCTGGCGATCCTGAATGCCATGGCCCACGTGATCATCAAGGAAAATCTCCACGACAAAGCTTTTGTCGACAAACACACGATCTTCAAAACCATGGTCGATCCTGGGCCGCCACCCAAGATCTCGAAGGTGACCTGGGACGACTATGTGAAGTTTCTTGAAGACTATACCCCGGAGGCAGCGGAGAAAATATCGGGGTGTCCTGCCGCGGACATTGTCAAGGCGGCGCGTTGGTTCGCGACATCCAAGGCGACCATGAGTTTCTGGTGCATGGGCTTGAACCAGCGGACCAGGGGGGTTTGGGCGAACAACATGGTGCACAACCTGCATCTGCTCACCGGTCAGATCTGCCGCCCCGGCGCCACCTCTTTTTCCCTCACCGGCCAGCCCAATGCCTGCGGCGGCGTTCGCGACGGCGGCTTGCTGAGCCATCTCCTGCCCTACGGCCGTCTGGTGGCCAACGACAAGCACCGGGAAGAGATGGAGAAGTTCTGGGGGCTGCCCGCGGGCAGGATCCAACCCAAGCCGGGGCTTACGGCCATGGAGATGTTCCAGTCGGTGAACAGTGGCGCCACTCGCTGCCTCTGGGTCGCCTGCACCAATCCCGGCCAGAGCCTGCCCAACGTGGATATCTACCGCAAGGGCATGGCGGCGGCGGATTCCTTCCTGGTGGTTTCCGAGGCCTATCATCCGACCAGAACCTCGGAGCTAGCCGATCTGGTGCTGCCGGCCGCCCTCTGGGTGGAGAAGGACGGCACCTACGGCCAATCCGAGCGGCGTTACCAGTATGTCGAAAAGGCCATCGAGCCTCCGGGGGAGGCGCGGTCGGACCTTTCGGTGATGATCGACTTCGCCAACCGGCTTTTTGCTGCAATGGGCCGGGGGGAAGAGGCGAAGAAGCTTTTCAACTACAAGAACTCCGAGGAGGTCTGGAACGAGATCCGACTCTGCTCCAAGGGCACGGCCTACGACTTCATGGGTATGACCCGGGCCAGGATGAAAAAGGCGCACGGCCTGCAATGGCCCTGCCCCACCGAGGACCACCCCGGCACAGTCCGGCGTTACACCTCTGAATATGACGTGTTGGTTAAGCAACAGGATCCCAAGGCCGAGGGCATACTTTTTTACAGTGCCAAGGGGGATGACAACCGGGTCACCATCTGGCTCAGGCCCCACAAGGGTCCGGCCGAGCCGCCCGATGCCGAGTACCCCTTTGTTCTGACCACCGGTCGTCAGATCGAGCATTGGCACACCGGAACCATGACTCTCAAGGTGCCGGAACTCAAACGGTCGGCCCCGGATGGTTATGTGGAGATCAATCCCAGGGATGCCGCCAAGGTGGGGGTCAAGAACAAGGACAAGATCAAGGTTACCTCCCGGCGGGGCACTATTGTCCTGGAGGCCAAGGTGGTGGATGTGCCCCGGGACGGGCTGGTGTTCATGCCCATGCACTACCCGGATCGGATGATCAACTCACTCACCACCGATGCCTACGATGCCATGTCCAAGCAGCCGGAGTTCAAGATATGCGCCGTAAAGTTGGAAAAAGCGTAGTAACTGCCCAGCAGCACCGCACCTGCTTCGGAGTCTCGCGGGCTCGCTTACCTGTCATTGGCCTGCTCATGTGCACTAGCACACTTCGCAGACCTCTTTCGCGCACTTGCGGCACTGCTGAACAGTTACGTTTCTCGGTAGTATGCTCCCCCTCCCTTGACGGGTGTATAGACCGGAGACATGGGTAACAGGTGTTCGGAGACATAGGTAACACATTTTGTAAACTGGTAGATTGTTTCGCAGGGAGGAAACAATCATGCCGTGGCAAGAGGTGTCTACTATGTCCTTACGCAAAGAATTTATCATGTTAGTCAGTCAGAATTGCGCCAACATAAGCGAATTGTGTCGACGCTTTGGTATTAGCCGGAAGACCGCCTACAAATGGCTGGGCCGCTATGGGAAGGCGGGCGATGAAGGTTTGCAAGACCGTTCGCGCCGTCCACACAGATCGAGCACCCGCACTCCTGAGCCTATGGAACAACTGGCGCTGTCGATGCGCGATGCGCACCCTGCTTGGGGTGGACGCAAGATCAAGCGACGCCTGGAAGACCTGGGACACGAGGCGCTGCCAAGCGCAAGCACGCTGACCGAGATACTGCGCCGAAATGGTCGGCTGGATGAAGATGAGTCGGCCAAACACAAAGCGTGGCAGCGTTTTGTGCACGATGTGCCGAATCGTCTTTGGCAAATGGATTTCAAGGGACATTTTGCGATGAGTGCCGGTCGTTGCCATGCCTTGACCGTGCTCGATGATCATTCCCGCTATTCGTTGCGCCTTGAGGCTTGCGCTAATCAGAAAGGAGACACTGTTCAGAGCAGGTTGACCGAAGCCTTCCGTCGTTATGGCATTCCCGAGCGCATGACGATGGACAACGGTTCGCCGTGGGGATCGGATGTTGACCATCCCTATACCCCGCTCACCGCGTGGCTGATTCGTGTGGGCATCAGGGTGAGCCATTCCCGGCCCTATCACCCGCAAACCCAAGGCAAGGATGAACGATTTCACCGCACCCTGCACGCGGAAGTATTGAAGGGGCATGTATTTCACGATCTTGAGCATTGCCAGCGACGCTTTGACGAATGGCGCACCATCTATAATCTGGAGCGCCCCCACGAAGCTCTGGGCATGGATGTCCCTGCCAGTCGCTACCGTCCCAGCGATAGAGGCTTTCCGGAAACACTGCCGCTGATCGAATACGGCCCAGACGACGTCGTCAGAAAGGTCCAGGCCAAAGGGGAAATTCATTATCGTGGTCTCGTCTTTAAAGTTGGGAAAGCGTTTCACGGCTATCCCGTTGCGTTACGGCCAGCCGGCGAAGATGGCATGATGAAGGTTTTTTTCTGCCAACAATGTGTTGCACAAATTGATCTGAGAGTTTCATAGTATGTTTAAAACTGTTACCCATCTCCCCGAACAGGTGTTACCTATGTCTCCGGTCTATACA
>VMSS01000193.1 GCA_013791995.1 Desulfurivibrio sp.
CCCACCGCCTGGACCGCATCGGTGTGAAACAAAATCCCCCGACTCTTGGCGATCTCCGCCATTTCCTTGACCGGGAAGATCACCCCGGTCTCGTTGTTTGCCCACATGGCGCTGACAATAGCGGTTTCGTCGCTGAGGCTCTCTTCGTAGAGCTTCAGATCTATGGTTCCGTCGCTGTTCACCGGCAACTGGGTGATCCGGTGCTTGTGGCCGGTGAGTTTATCAAGGCTCTCACAGAGATTTTTCACCGCCGGATGCTCGACTCTCGTGGTGACGATGTGGCGTTTTTCCGGAAAGGATTGCAAGGCTGAGAGAATAGCGGTGGAATCAGATTCCGTCCCGCAACTGGTGAAGATCAATTCTTCGGGTTGAGCGCCAATGAGCGAGGCGATCTTTCCTCGTGCCTCACGTACCGCCCTGCCCACCTGACCGCCAAAGGTGTGCATGCTGGAAGGATTTCCGTACAGATCGGAAAAATACGGCAGCATGACCTCGACCACTTCCGGAGCAACCCGGGTGGTGGCATTATTGTCCATATAGACAACCGTGTTCATTATTTACCCTCCTCAACGATCAGGGTGTCCAGCACCTGTTCGCGCAATTTCTTTTCCACATAGTCCTTCAGGGTGGTCTGCGATTTTTTGCAGGTGCCGCAGGCCCCTCGAAGAGAAACAATGACAAAATCGCCGTCCACGTCAATCAACTCGATATCGCCGCCATCCTTGCGCAGGGTCGGACGGACTTCCCGCTCAAGAACTTCCTCGATAAGCTTGATCTTCTGGATATTGGTCAACCGGGTGGACCGCTTGTCCGGAATGATTTGCTGCACCTCATGCCGGGCCTCGCGCAGAAGCTCCTCAAGACGCTCATGGCACTTGCCGCAGCCGCCGCCGGCCTTGGTGAAATTGGTGATCTCCTCGACCGAACGAAGATTGCTTTCGGCAATGGCCCGCTTTACCTCAAGATCGGTGACTCCGAAACATTCGCAGACCACCTCCCCTTCCGCCATGGGCAGAGGAATGCCGCGGTAGTAGGCAATAGCCGCTTCAAGCGCCTCGCGGCCCATGACCGAACAGTGCATCTTTTCCTTGGGCAATCCACCGAGATATTCGGCGATATCCTCGTTGGTAATCTTTTTCGCCTCCTCAAGGGGGATGCCCTTGATCATCTCGGTGAGGGCGGAGGAAGAAGCAATGGCGCTGGCACAGCCGAATGTTTTGAATTTAGCATCGATAATCCGTTCGGTATCGTCCAGTTTAAAATAGAGGGTCAGAGCATCGCCGCAAGCAAGGGACCCAACTTCGCCGATTCCGTCCGCATTCTCTATCTCACCCACATTTCGGGGATTCATGAAATGATC
>VMSS01000034.1 GCA_013791995.1 Desulfurivibrio sp.
AAAAATACCGGGTGTTGATTGAATCCACCGGCACCGGCTTTGTCAAGATAGATGGCGAAGGACTGGTGCTGGAAGCCAATCAGGATTATGTGCGGTTGAGTGGGCATCAAGAGTTGGCAGATATTTTGGGTCGTCAGGTGACCGAGTGGACTGCGAACTATGATCAGGACCGAAACAGGGCGGCGGTGAAGGAATGTGTGAGACTCGGCTTTGTCCGCCATCTGCAGATTGATTATATCAATGGACAGGGAAAGTATATCCCCGTGGAAATCAATGGCACGGCGGTATACAACGAAGGGCGTTGTGAGATCCTCACCATCTGTCACGACGTCAGCGGCAGGAAGCTGCTGGAAGAGCAGTTGCGGCAGGCCCAGAAGATGGAGGCCATCGGCACTCTGGCAGGCGGGATCGCCCATGATTTTAACAATATCCTTGCCGCCATCATCGGCTATGCCGAAATGGTGAAAAGGAGTCTGCCCCAAGAGGCAAGCGGCGCTCAGGCCGATATCCAGCAGGTTTTGCGGGCCGGACTGCGGGCCAGGGATCTGGTGAAGCAGATTTTGGCCTTCAGTCGGAAAGGTGGGGAAGAGAGAAGTTTGATTTCGCCCAAGCCCATGGTCAAGGAGGCGCTCAAGTTTCTGCGGGCCACGATTCCGGCGAGCATTGAAATCCGTGAGGATGTTGATCCTGACTGCGGCTCGGTTCTGGCAAATCCTTCGGACATCCACCGCATTGTGGTGAATCTCTGCACCAACGCCTTTCATGCCATGGAGGTGGCGGGAGGCGTTCTGACCGTGGTCATGAAAACCGTGGAATTGGGTAAAAGAGATCTTGCCGGTGAGGACGGTCTGTTGCCCGGGCAATATGTGCTGCTCAGTGTTCGCGACACCGGCCCTGGCATAACCCCGGAGATTGTTTCCCGTATTTTTGATCCGTATTTTACCACCAAGGATGTGGGCAAGGGTTCGGGTATGGGCTTGGCAGTGGTGCATGGCATTGTGAAAAACTATGGCGGCATGGTGCAGGTGGAGAGCATTGTGGGGAGCGGAACGGTTTTCCGCGTTTATCTGCCCCAGATGGGCAAGGGTGGCACTGCTACGGCGGACAGCCTCCATGAATGGGCGCTTCCTTCCGGTCAGGAGCGAATTCTTTATGTGGATGATGAGGAAAGTATTGTTGAAATGGGCAAGGCTATGCTTTCCGGGCTCGGTTATCGGGTGACGGTCAAAACCAGTCCCCTTGATGCGCTGGATGAGTTTAAGAGTCAGTCCAGTGATTTTGATTTACTGATCACCGACCAAACCATGCCCAGAATGTCCGGGATACAGCTCGCTCAGGAGGTCCGAAAGATTCGGCCAGGGTTGCCGGTGATCCTCTGCACCGGGTACAGCGCGGCAATCGGCGCGGATACGGCTCTTGAACAGGGCATCAGCCATTTTCTCATGAAGCCCCTTACCATGCGGGTGCTGGCCGAAACGGTCCGAAAGGCACTTGGACAGAGGGCAGTGAAAAATGAAGAATGAAAAAGAACAAGTCAAAGGTAACGGATCCTGATGATTGAGCAAAGGCGGGGCTGCCTGTAATGGCGAAAGAGAAGACATCTTATGTATGCAGCGGCTGCGGAGGCGTGTTCAGTAAATGGGCCGGGCAGTGCGGCGATTGCGGCGCCTGGGATACCCTGGCTGAACAGCAGGCAGCTTCCGGTCCCGCAGGACGTTTTCAGGGTTATTCCGGCTCTCTGGCCCAGGTGCAGACCATGGCCGAGGTGGGCAAGGATGAGCTGACCCGTTTTTCCACCACCATGGGCGAGTTGGATCGGGTACTGGGCGGCGGCCTAGTGCCGGGCTCGGTGGTGCTGATCGGCGGTGACCCTGGGGTGGGCAAGTCCACCGGCTTGCTCCAGGTTTGCTGCAACCTCAGCCTTACTCGTAAGTGCCTCTATGTGACCGGCGAAGAGTCGCTCCAGCAGATCGCCATGCGGGCCAGGCGGCTCGGGCTACCGGATCAGGCGTTGCTTCTGCTGGCGGAAACCAGGGTGGAGGATATCTGCGCCACGGCGCTGAAGGAAAAGCCTGAGGTCATGGTGATCGATTCCATTCAGACCATGCAGGTGGCGGACAGTCAGTCCGCTCCGGGCAGCGTCAGTCAGGTGCGCGAGTCCGCCGCCCTGCTCACCCAGTTTGCCAAACAGACCGGCGTTGCCATCTTTCTGGTTGGCCATGTCACCAAGAGCGGTGACCTGGCAGGGCCCAGGGTTCTGGAGCATATCATCGACGTGGTCTGTTACATCGAAGGCAGCGGGGACAGTCGGTTCCGGGTAATGCGGGCGGTGAAAAACCGCTACGGCGCGGTGAACGAGCTGGGAGTTTTTGCCATGACCGACAAGGGCTTGCGCGAGATCTCCAACCCTTCGGCCATTTTTCTGTCTCGCAACGCCGAAGCCATGCCCGGCAGCGTGGTCATGGCGATCTGGGAAGGCAGCCGTCCCCTGCTCGTTGAGATGCAGGCCCTGGTGGACGACAGCCACAGCGAGAATCCCCGGCGGGTCACGGTGGGCCTTGAGCAGAACCGGCTGGCCATGCTCCTGGCCGTGCTGCATCGGCACGGCGGTATCGCAACCTATGGCCAGGATGTGTTCATCAATGTGGCGGGCGGAGTGCGGGTCAGCGAAACCAGCGCCGATCTTGCCCTGTTGCTGGCGGTTTTTTCCAGCCTGAAAAACAAGCCCCTGCCCGTGGATATGGTGGTTTTCGGCGAAGTCGGGTTGTCAGGCGAGATCCGGCCCGTGCCCAGCGGCCAGGAGCGTTTGCGGGAAGCGGCCAAGCATGGCTTCAAAAAGGCGATTGTCCCCCTGGCCAATGTACCCAAGGGCGGTGTCAAGGGCATGGAGATCATCGGGGTCCGAAAATTGTCCGAGGCTATCGAGGCGGTCCGTGCAACGCCGTGACATATTTGTTGGGCGTTTCATTGTTCGGGGATAAAACGTCAACTCCGTTCGGGCTGAGCCTGTCGAAGCCCTGTTCTGCCTAAAGCCCTTCGACAGGCTCAGGGTGAGCGGGCATGTGGGTTGATCGCGACTCCCAGGCATGGCGAGTGCTTCCGGACAATTTTTTCTTGCTGTCCGGAAACCCTTCAAGCATTGACAGCCCTTTTTTGAAATGGTACATAACTGACGGACTTGAGGGAGGAATGGCCGAGTGGTTTAAGGCGGCGGTCTTGAAAACCGTTGTACGCAAGTACCGTGGGTTCGAATCCTACTTCCTCCGCCAACAACAAGTAAATACGAATTGTGGAGAGCTGACCGAGTAGGCCGAAGGTGCTCGCCTGCTAAGCGAGTGTAGGACCAAAAGTTCTACCGAGGGTTCGAATCCCTCGCTCTCCGCCACCTTCATTTGCCGCACAAAAAAACCCGCGCCAGAAATGGTTTGCGGGTTTTTTTTATGTCCGGTTTTGGGATGACGGAAGCAGTCACCGGAGTGAAGTGGGGCGCCGTGTCACATTATCCAGAATTAAGGATGGTGACCCTGAAGTTCTTCATGGTAACTATGGAGAGTGTTTCGGGCCTATCTGGATCAGGCCGTTCTTGTGAAGAAAGCGTTGACACCGGCGCCTGCAAAGATTATTTGAAAAGCTAAATTATTTTTGGATACGGTCAGCCATGATCCACTTACAATACAAAATTATTATTTCGCTAATCATTGCGGTATTATTTTTCAACCTGTCTGCTAATGCCTTGTTCAGCGCGGCGCATGCGGTGGAAGAATCAGGGGTTTCTTCTCCCCACAAGCTCAATGTTTTCGGTGTCGCAAGCAATGACCACTGTCCGGCCTGCCCGGACGGAGACCACCAGGGTACTGATCATGCCCATTTTACGTGCGAGCATCATTCCTCCCTGTACTTCGGTTGTCAATCTCTGCTTATTTCATACCATCCGACCATTACTATGTGTAATACAAGCGAAATTCTCAATGCTTTCCCCGAAGTGTATCCGGAAAAATTCATCCCCCCGAAAATCTCGCCTAACATGCTGGGTTGAGACTCTGTTCAGCGCCAATCAATTTTATACCACTCAATCCGCCTCCGTTTGACTAACAATTTTTAGGCACAGCTGTCTGTTGCTCGATGAGCAAGACAAATGGTGCAGATGTTCTGCTTCGTCTCGTTCCGGCCTTCCGATGCCTGTTTGACGGAACTATGGCTCGAATATGTTGTGTGCCATAGCCAGATTGTTGTCCCGCCGGTGGGGAGGGCATTTGTCTGAAATCTCCGCCTGTATCAGCCGGGATCACGACCAAAGACAATAAGAAGCGGGAGAACGGTTTCGTTTCCAAGCGAAATCAGTGGCAGGGGAAATGGGCCCAAAAACAGATGAACAACAGAGGACAATTATGAAAATATCAACACGAACATTTAGAGCTATGAGGCCTTAGAATGACTGAACTTTTTATCCATCCCCGAAGCAGAAACATCCTGTTTCTCTGTCTGGGATTACTCGCGGCGTTGGCCGCATTCTTTGGCGTCACACCGGACGCCATTGCCCACGGTGTCACCGCTGGTGACAAGGGCTATATTCAGGAAAGTTCCGGCATCCTGACGTTACCCTTCATTTATCTGGGCGCGAAACATATGATCACCGGATATGACCATCTGCTGTTCCTGTTCGGGGTGATTTTCTTCCTGTACCGTTTCAAGGACATCGGCGTTTATGTCAGCCTGTTCGCGGTGGGACACACGGTCACGCTGTTGCTTGGAACCGTGATGGAAATCAGCGTCAGCGCCTATCTGATCGACGCCATTATCGGCTTTTCCATCGTTTATAAGGCTCTTGATAATATGGGGGCGTATCAACGTTGGTTCGGTTTCCAGCCTAACACCAAGATCGCCACCCTGATCTTCGGTCTGTTTCATGGCTTTGGCCTTGCCACCAAGATTCTTGATTACAAGATGTCGCCGGACGGACTGATTTCCAACCTCTTCGCCTTTAATGTCGGCGTGGAACTGGGGCAGTTGATGGCGCTTGGCGCGATTCTCATCGTCATGGGGTTCTGGCGGCGATCGGATAGTTTCCTGCGCCACGCCTATTCTGCGCAGGTGGTGCTGATGACGTGCGGATACCTGCTCGTCGGATATCAGCTCACCGGGTTTTTCGTCTCGTAACAACAACACATCAATCACAGGAAAACACAAAATGTATAATGCAAATATGCCCAAAAAATCTGAACTCCCCTCCACGGCGAAGCTGGTCAAATCGACCATACTCGCCGCCATCGCCGCTGTCGCATTGCTGGTGACGGTCGTTATGCCAGCCGAATACGGCATTGACCCAACGGGGGTGGGCAATGTGCTGGGTCTTAAAAAAATGGGAGAGATTAAAGTATCCCTTGCTCAGGAAGCAGCCAAAGACAAGCCGGCCGCAGAGGGGGGTGTCAGCGGACAGCCGGTGACGAAAGCCGTTATCGCTGCCGTGCCGGAACCCTTGCCTGTCGAGCCAGCGACTAATGTCCGAACCGATGAAATGCGGGTGACCCTTGCCCCCAATGAGGGAACCGAGATCAAGGTCGTGATGGCCAAGGGTAAAAAGGTCGAATACAGATGGTCAACCAATGGGGGCCGCGCCAACTTCGATGTTCATGGTGATTCAAAAGAGCTGGATATCAAATACTACGGTTACAGCAAGGGTTCCGGGCAAAAGAGTGAAGGAGTTCTTGTGGCCGCGTTTGATGGAAGCCACGGGTGGTTTTGGAGAAACCGGACGTCCGAAACGATCACCGTTACCCTCACAACCAGCGGCGAATACATAGACATCCTGAACAGAACATAAGGGCAGAAGAATGAATAAACTTATAAAGAAATCGATGCCCGGAAGATTGTCGTATTTCTCGCCGCAGCGCGAGCTGTCGCCGTTATCTTCGGAATGGTTATGACCTCAATTCAGGATGTAAGTATTGACCTGGGTGCTGCCGGTCACGGTCATACTCACTAAAATTATTACAATGCGCCGGCAGGACTGCAAAGTCTTGCCGGCCTCTTAAATTAACACCTGGAATGGAGAAATTTCTGCTTTAGGCGGTCAGTAATTTCAGGAAGTGCATAAAATTACGGAATATCCCTCGCTCTCCGCCACGTTCATTCGCGGGGTTTTTTGTGCTATTATTTTTTTGGCATGGCGGGGATTTCTGCGCCTGGCACGAAAAACTGCGTTTTGCAGACCAGTCCGGTGGCGCGGCAGACATGGTCGGCATAGCCCGCGCCCGCTTCGGAAAAGATATTGTAGGCTGCGGTGGCCCCTGCTTTTTCCAGTTCCAGCCTATGGTCTTCGAATCGGGCGGTGGCGGTCACCGGCCCTTTAAATCCGGCCGACTGTATCTCGCGCAATGCCAAGATGTTCGCCTGGTGATTGCTCATGGTCAGCATGATGATTTTCACCTTGGCAAGATTTATCTTGTGCCAAAAATCATAATCCGTGGCATCTCCCCAGATTACCTTGCGGCCCGTCGCGCACTGTTTTTTTACCGTCTCCCTGTTGTAATCCACGGCGAGTATGCTTTCACCCAGACGTTCACGGGTGGTGTCATAGGCCATGGTCCCGAAGGGTCCCATCCCGAAAATGAGTGTGTCGGCCTGGCCCGGGTCGATCTGGATATCGTCGGGATGGCAGGTTTTGGTTTCAAAATGCTGGAGTCTTCCGGCAAAACGGTCATAGAGTCGATGGGCTTTGGTGTTTAAAGGGGCAGCCAGAATAAAGGAAAAGGTCAGCGCCAGGGCGGCGATGATAAGCCAGTCCGGGCCGAGCCAGCCTTGCTTCATGGCAATGGCAGTGACGAGCAGGCCGAACTCTGAATAATTGGCCAGGCTGAGGGTGGCAAGCAGGCTGGTTCTGGCGCGCAGGTGAAAACGGGTCAGGACCAGGAAGTAAAAGAAGGTTTTGCCAAGCAGCATCACGGTAAGGCCCAGCGCAACGAACATGTGTTCGAGAGTGGGGGTGCCGGTGAGCCCGATCTGGAAAAAGAAACCGATGAGGAAAAGATCCTTGAAACTATAGAGCGAGTTGGAAAGCTCATGGGCGCGGGGATGGGAGCCGACCAGCATGCCGATAAGAAGCGCGCCGAGGTCGGGTTTCAGTCCCACCAGGGAACAGCTGGTGGTGCCCACGACAAGGGCGATGAAAAGTCCGCTCAGAGGCAGCAGTTCACCATGTCCGATCTGGTCGATGATGCGCATCAGAAGAGGCCGGACGGCGAAAAAAAAGAGTGGCAATCCCAGAGCCCAGAGTGAGGGGAATTCCCCCTTGGAGATGGTGAGAAAAAAAACAGCCATCAGGTCCTGCATGATAAGGATGCCGATGGCGGCGCGACCGTGCTGGGCGTTGAGTTCGCCTTTCTCCTCGAGAACCTTTACGGCAAAGACCGTGCTGGAAAAGCTCAAGGCAAAGCCGATCAGTGCGGCCTGTGGCAGGCTGAGGCCGGCAAGGTGTGCAATTCCGAAAGTTCCGGCCACCAGAATTCCTCCGGCCAGTAGAAAAATGGTGAGCAGGGCATGGACCGTGGCTCCACCCCAGATCTCCGGTTTGGTGAGACCTTTAAGGTCAAGTTTGAGGCCGATGGTGAAGAGCAGGACAATGATGCCCAGGTCGGCAATTTTGTCCAGAGCCAGCGACCCTCCGGTCAGACCGAGAAAATTCATGACAAAGCCGGCAAGGAGAAAGCCCAGCATTGGCGGCAGGTTGAGCCGCTTGCAGGCAAAGCCGAAAAGAAAGGCGCTGCCGATCCAGGCACTGTTGATAAAGGTCGCTGTGTGTATAAATTCCATTCGGCTATTCTAATCAGATGGTGTTCAAAAATCGAGCGACGTTTCAGTTCTTTGCATTAAAAGGTGCGACGAGTTGCGTTTCGGAAGAGGCAAAGGGGGTGCAGGAGAAATTATCCAGAATTACATATGGTGAGTCCGTCAATGATGGTATACATTCAAACTCACATCTGATTAGCCGGAAAGAAGGACAGCGTTTCCCTTATTGTCCACAGCCCCTTTGAAATGCAATGCGCGACATCCAGAAATCCCAAAAAAATGCATCTTTGTTTCAATTCTGTTTTGGCCTGTTTTGGCCGGACTTCCACGCAACGAAGCGGGGAGGGTATGCGATGAAATGGACCTGCGCGCTGCTAATGTTGTCATGCATGTGGCCGCAGATGGCTGTTGGGGCTGATTACGAGAAATGCGTTGGTATTGTCTCGGATGCGGAACGTCTCGCCTGTTATGATCAAGCTGCGGCGCTAGGTGTGAAGCCTTTGCCTGCGGTTCCTGAGCCGTGCCCGGTGGTTGCGGAGCAGCGACCTGACGGGGTAGTCGTGGCAGACTCGTTTTTAGGCAAGAGCTGGGAGCTTGATGCGCATACAAAAACTGGGACCTTCCATTTTCGCGAATACAAGCCGGTCTATATTCTTCCCGTCCATTACAGCAACAACCCCAACCAATCGCCGAGTTCTCCGGCACCGAATAGCTCCGAGGTGTTGTCCGAGTCGACAGGCAGGACCGAGGTGAAGTATCAGCTGAGCTTTAAAACCAAGCTGTGGGAGAATATCCTCGAAGACAACGGCGATCTGTGGTTTGCCTACACGCAGCAGTCGCATTGGCTGCTCTATAACTCGCAGGTTTCCTCGCCGTTTCGCGAAACCAATTACGAGCCCGAAGTGATATATTCCCTGCGCACGGATGTGGATCTGGCGGGGATGCATTGGCGGCTGCTGAATCTGGGGTTGGTGCATCAGTCCAATGGTCGCGGCTTACCGCTTTCGCGCGGCTGGAACAGGGTCTATGCCCAATTCGGGCTGGAGCGCGATAATTTTACCGTGTTACTGCGTCCCTGGCTCCGGCTGCCCGAGAGCGGCGACAGGGACGACAACCCGGATATTACCCGCTATATGGGGAATGGCGATGCCTTGTTGAGCTACAGGCATGGCGAGAACATCTACTCAGCCCTGGGCCGCTACAGTGTGCGTGGGGGGCATGGCGCGCTGCAATTGAGCTGGGGGTTCCCGATTTCAGAGATGCTCAAAGGGTATGTGCAACTCTTCAGCGGGTATGGCGAGACCCTGATCGATTACAATCACAGCCAGACCAGCATCGGCGTTGGCCTT
>VMSS01000005.1 GCA_013791995.1 Desulfurivibrio sp.
AAAAAACCGGCGGCCAAAGCAAAGGCTCCCGCCAAGAAAGCTGCGGCTAAGCCTGCGGTAAAAAAGGCTGCGCCAAAGGCTGCCGCAAGCAAGTCAGCAAAAACCGCGGCAGCTAAAAAACCGGCGGCCAAAGCAAAGGCTCCCGCCAAGAAAGCTGCGGCTAAAAAAGCTGCACCAAAGGCTGCCGCAAGCAAATCAGCAAAAGCTGCGGTAGCGAAAAAACCGGCGGCCAAAGCAAAGGCTCCCGCCAAGCGATCCGCCAAAAAGTAACAGGCTTCTTTGGAGCGGGTCGGGGTGGCTACGCTGACCCGACCCGCTCCTTCCTCGCCTTCTCGCATCACGACTATAAGAGTTCACGTCTCGTTGTCTCGTTGCTGTAGTCTTTCGAGTCAATCAGGATTACCATGACCACCGAACACACCCCGCCGGAACTGGAATCAGACGCGCTCAAGGCCAATCTCCTTGAAACCGCCGTGGATTCGGTGACCATCGATGACTCGCTGCTCCCACTCCTGGATATCGTCACTAATTACAGGGGGATAAGCAAAAACATCGAGGCCCTGTTGTATGAGGTCAGCCATCCGTTCCGCAACTGGAAGATGATCCTTCCCAAGCTCCGCTCCTTTGTCCTCAAAAATATCGACCACTATTTCCGGCACGAGCAAGGACCGGAGGCTTTCAGCCTCTTCTGTGGTCTTTTTTTAAAAGCAATTGAGGATGGTCGCAAGAATGAACCGCTGCTGGCCACAGCCATGGAAGGGTTGCTGGCTTACCTTGACAAGCAAATCTCCCTGCTCACGCCCGAGAGCCTGCCGCATTACCAGGCAGCGCTGGCCGACTGTTTTGATAATCTGCACAGTCTGGATGACGAGACCCTGCTTCTTCTGGTGCAAGGCCACCATCCTCTTGAAAAAAGCCTGACCCGGCTGCACGAACTTTGCCTGACCACGCCAGGCTGCCCCGTCGAGTCGCACGCAGCCAGACTCCTGCAGCGGGTCCTGGCTCTTAACTATCGCTACTGGCTGAGCGAAGAAGATCCCTTCACCTGGTTTACCGAGCAGTGCGGGGACCTCTGCACGGGCTGGCGCGCCGGCTCTCTGTTCAACGCCATCTCCCACCAGAAACTGAACGAACATCTGGCATTGGTCAACACTCTCGACCCGCATGGTCCAAAAGTTTTGGAAGCGATGCTGGCCCTGCCCAACCACCTGGACATCATCCGGCTCTACAAGCAGGCTCCGGACCGGCTCAGCGAAGAGATTGCCACCGATGACCTGGGTGTGGACCGCTTTGCCGAAAACCGCAAACTGCTCTTCCTCTTCCGGATCATGGATACGGCGGGTCTGGCCCTGATCCACGAAGAAACCCTGCGCGAGATCAACCGGGGATTGGTCCAGCTCATCCGCCAGCAGACCTTTGAGGAGATCGAGCGCTTCCTGCTCACCACCCTCCAGCTTCTCAAGGCCAATGTTAAAAAATATCCGCACACCTCGCTGCAATGCATCCAGGTGCTCGGGTCCGAGGTATTCCAGCGCGGCAACAGCCGCCTGGTGGAAACCTTCCTCTTTGAAACGGTGCGCTTCGGCTTCCAGTACGCCAATTTTCAGGGCTTAAACGATGACTGGCAGCCCATTACCAATCCAGCCCATCTGGACAACATCCGGGTATGGCTCAGCCTGATCATGCAGGAGCCCAAGTGGTGCTCCACCCTGTTTTCCGCCCTGATCATCAATCTCAAGCTCTCGGGCACCTGCGTCAAGGACACCGACCTGTTCCAGCGCGACATCACCCAGCTTTTAAACCACCCCATTGAGCCCATCTACAACCTGGCCAAGCAGTTCGCCAAGCTTATGCCGGTTTTCTTTAATGAAATCGGGGCGGAAGGGCAGCTCCGCGATGTGTCCACCGAACTCGACGAGATGCACAAGCGCAAGGACCGACTCATCCATTTCCTGCGCAAGCAGAGTCATGTGGAATCGAGCAACCTGATTGTCGATTTCATTGAGGCGATTTTCCGTTTTTGGCAAACCCTGGACAAATCCACTCTGGAAGGGTATCTGCCGGAGGAGGTGCTTCGGGAGGTCATGCCCCAGGGGCCATTCGTGGATGACCTCCACACCCTGATGGGCCGGGTGCTGAGCGATAGCCCCATCAGGAAAATCGAAGATTTGCTGACCTGGGACGATCACCGCCGCGACACCTGGCTGGCCGCACAGGAAGGGGTCAGCCCGAATGAGGTCCGGCGCTTCACCCTGCTCATCGAGATGTACCGGCTCTGCCACCAGAAGTACAACCTGGGGGTACAGGAAATTCGCCATCAGCTGCATCTTGCCGCCAACAGCGGTTTTCCGGAGATGGAACAACTGCTGGCCGATCTCGAAATATGCGACACTTTTCAATGCCTTGATGCCCTGCTCGACACCCTGGAAAACCTCAAGGAAACCATCCAGAGCCCGGAAGCGTTCGAGGCCAAGGAGGATATCTACTACAAACGCCACATCGCCGTGGACATCCCCTCGGTTTACGGCCGCTACCGGGAAAAAAAATTCGATGCCCTCGGCCTCACCTTCCGGCTGGAAAACCTGGCCAACGTCTATCTGGAAAAACTGCCCGAAACCGTCAATCTTTCTTTCATCACCAGGGCCACGTTTATCCGGATCATGAAGTGTTTGCGTCTCTACTTGCGGGCTTTAAAAATCGATGGCATCGCCAGTCGGCGGCTGGAAACCTACATGTCGCTGCTGGTCAGCTCCTTTAACATCAAACGCTTCTCCTACACCCAGTACCTCGACATCTTCCGGGGCTTCACCGAAGGGGTGAAGGACATCATCTACACCTATTACACCAACATCCACGAGAATAACCTCTCCATTATCATCCCCAAGGTCGGCGAGACCAACCTGCTGCCCAAGCACCGCTCTCTCTGGGAAGCCGAAGATCTGCCCGGCAGCATTATCCAAATTTCCGAAACCTTCATGCGGGATCTGATCGCCACCACCTTCGGCCTCCAGCATCTGGATAATTTTATCACCCGAATCTATCAGACCCTGGAGCATCAGAAGGAAATCTTGAGTGAGGAACACCTCGACCTGTTGATGACCTACAATCCGGACCGGGCCGTGAGCTGCCTGCATCTCATAAACCAACACACCAACAATCTGATCCTGCTCGGCAACAAGGGCTTCAACCTGACGGTGCTGGCCTCGGACAATAAACCCGTGCCGCCCGGCTTTATCATCACCACGGAGATTTTTCGCTGCTGGCCGGTAATCAAAGATTTTTACAAGGCCCGCGACGAGTTCATGGGCCAAATCAAAAAAGCCCTGGCCGAGCTGGAAAAAAAGACCGGCCGGAGCTTCGGCGACCCAAACAACCCCTTGCTCCTTTCCGTGCGCAGCGGCGCAGCCATCTCCATGCCGGGGATGATGGCCACCATCCACAACGTGGGCCTCAGCGAGGAGATCAGCCAGGCCTTTGCCGGGTCTTCGGGCGAGGGGTATCCACCGTCCTGCCAGATCGACTACCTGGCCTGGGACAACTACCGGCGCTTTCTCCAGTCCTGGGCCATGGCCGAAGGCATGCCGCGCGAGGTTTTCCAGACCCTGATGGACGAGGCCAAGACCCGTTACGGCATCATGGTGAAAAAGGATTTTTCCGCGGCGCAGATGCAGGAACTGGCTCTTGAATACCAGCGGAAAATCCGTCAGGAGGGTATTGGGATTCCCGCCGATCCATGGCTGCAACTCACCGGGGCGGTCGAGCTGGTGCTCAACTCGTGGTATACGCAGAAAACCCAGGAATACCGCAGCCTGATGGATGTCTCAGAGGCATGGGGCACGGCGGTCATCATCCAGGCCATGGTCTACGGAAATCTGGGGCCTGAATCGGGCAGCGGCGTACTTTTCACCGCCCACCCCTACCGCAAGGTAAGCCGGGTGGCCCTGTGGGGCGATTATGCCACCGGGGATCAGGGCGAGGATATCGTCAGCGGACTGGTCAATACCCAGCCCATCTCGGTGGAACAAGCGGAACTCGACGGACGCCTGGAGGAAAACAGCCTTGAGCGGAGGTTCCCCAAGGTGTACGAACGGCTGCTCGCCATTTCCAGGGAGTTGGTCTATGAAAAACGCTGGAACCCCCAGGAGATCGAGTTCACCTTTGAAGGGGCGGAAGAGGAAGATTTGTATCTGCTCCAGACCCGGGACATGATCACCATCAAAAAAAGGGAGAAATTTTCGGTCTTTGCAGAGAGCAAGGGGTTGGACAAAGCCTTGCTTGGTTACGGTATCGGTGTTTCCGGCAGCGCCCTCTCCGGCCGCGCCGTGTTCACTGGAGCCAATATCCTCCAGCTCAAGAAGGAAGACCCAGACACCCCGCTGATCCTGATCCGGCAAGACACCGTACCCGAAGATATTAAAGAAATTTCCATGGCCGCTGGATTACTCACCGCGCGCGGCGGTCAGACCTCCCATGCGGCGGTGGTCACCGTCCGTTTGGAAAAAACCTGTGTGGTGGGCTGTAACGCCCTGAAGGTGTACGAGGCGGAAGAACGCTGCGAGATCAATGGCCGCGAGATTCGTTTCGGCGACCCCATCAGCATTGACGGGCGTAAAGGATTATTTTTGCAGGGCGCCCACCCCATACGCGAAGAAGTGCAAATCCTGCCCCTTTAGGTAACCGTTTTGACTTTTTTGTGTTTCTGGTGATACCCGACCACAGTGGCGGCCAGGTTTTTGACCTCAAAAGGCTTGAGCACATACCCCTGGATGCCGAGCTTGACGCAGGCCACGATATCCTGCTTGTCGGTGACGGAACTGACCATGATCACGGTGGTGGTCGTGTCGTGCAGGATCTGGCGGATGGCCTTCAGGGTGGCAAAACCGTTCATGTGCGGCATCATGATGTCCATCAGAACGACATCGGGCTTCCAGGCCTTGTAGGCAATGAGAACTTCCTCACCGTTGGTGGTCAGCCGCGTTTCAAACTGCTCGTCCCGAAAGGCTATCTGGAAAAGCTGACGGGTTACCTCTTCGTCTTCGGCAATCAGAATTTTCAATTTGTCAGCCATATCCCTGCAACTTTGTTGTAAAAATGGTCGGGGTGTACCCCGCTTTCTGGAAAGAATTCACCCAGAATGCCACAGTTTTCTTAAAAGGCAAATCGATTTGTCGATGCAGGCCACAATAGCAACCGGAGCACAGCATGCGGGTTTGGGACATTCATCCGGGATTTCTTAACCGACAGAGCCTGTTGGGGGAGCACCGGGAAATCCATGCCATCCACACCATTCTCACTCTCGGTAAAAAAGGGTATTCCCGTCACCCGGAAACCCTTCGCTGGCGGGATCATCTTGGTGCCCTATGGCTTCGGCACGAACAGGTGGTTGTCGAGATGCGGGTGCGCGGCTTCAACCACTTCAGCCCGCTTCTCCCCCCCTCCGGGACGGAGATCATCTGGCCAAGCGTGTTCATTGATGCCCCGTCCCGCCAGTTTGAACTGCTTGCGGAGAAATACGCGCAAAAAGAGCAGGGGAGGTTTCCCTTACCGATACCGACCGGCGTTGACGAACTTCTTGCCAGCCACGCCCATGCGTTGACCAGCAGCGAACGCCGTATTTTCAAAACACATTCGGACACCCCTGACACCTTTGCTGCAATAGCCTCCGCCCTGGTCCAGTTGTTGCGACAATCAGCAGCCCAAAAAGCACGAGCTGTTTTGGGCGCCTCGCCTTTCTAGTGATCCTTACCCTGCACAAAAGGGTTCCCGCACCGCGCCATCGACGTCCAGCTTGCAGGCCAGGATTGCCGGATCATGATAGAACAGCAACCAGGCATCCTTGTCGAGCGCCTCGCCCAAAAACCGCTCCTTGGCCGCCACGGAATCCAAGGGAAAATTGTCGTAGGCTGTGATCCAGAGGGGATTACTGCAGGCGGGCATGGGCAGGAGATCACCAAGATGCAGAGCCATCGCCCCCCCTGATTCCAGCCAAACCGCCTGATGCCCCCTGGTGTGGCCACCGGTCTGCACCAGCCGTATGCCCTCCACCACCTCGCCTTGGCCATCGATCAGACGCAGGTTCTTTCCCTCGGTCAAGCCCACGAAGTTTTCCGACCAGTACGCTTCGGCCGAGCGTTTGTTGGGAGTCTGCACGTCTTCCCATTCCTGGCGCTGGATATGGTGCATGGCAGCAGGAAAGGTCAGCTCCAACCCACCTGTTTCGTTGTACATGGTGACCCCTGCGGCATGGTCAAAATCACCGTGGGTGAGAATGACATGGCTTATCGATTCGCGGGAAAGACCAAGCCGGGCCAAACCGGCCAAAACATCCCATTCCCGCCGCACCCGGAAGATCCTTTTCTGTTTTTCGGTCAGCTTGTTGCCGAGACCCGTCTCAATGAGTACGTTTCCTTGAACCGTTTGCACCAGCATGGGCGAATTTGCCAAACGCACATAATTATCCGGAGTCCCGGCGCATTTCTTTTCCCAGAGCACCCTGGGCACCACCCCGAACATGGAGCCGCCGTCGACCTCAAACACCCCGCCTTCCAGCCAATGAATGGCAAAATCACCAAGCCTGAATTCCTGAGACATCTTTTGTTCTCCTCGTTTTTTTTCATGCTACAATATCTTCATGAACACCCCAATCACAATCGGCATCAGCGCCTGCCTCCTTGGCCAAAATACCCGTTACGACGGCGGTAACCTTAACGCCCCTCTGCTCGTTAAGGTCCTAAGCCAATCCGCCACCCTGATACCGCTCTGCCCGGAGGCGGAATGCGGCCTGGGCGTCCCGCGCGAACCCATGCGACTTGAAGGGGACCCGGAAAACCCACGGCTGATGACCGTCACCACCCGAAGCGATCTGACCGATAGGATGCGGGCCTGGACTACCCTGCGGCTGAATACTCTGGGGCGCGAGGGTATTGTCGGCCTGGTTCTCAAGGCCAGGTCTCCCTCCTGCGGCAAGCGAGTGGCAGTGCACAGGGCAGGGGATGATGGAGAACCCGCTTACAGTCCCGGACTCTTTATCCGGCTGGCCATGGAACGCTTTCCCGGTCTGCCTGTTGCCAACGAAGAGGAGCTGCGCGACCCGGACCGGCTGACAGATTTTCTCCAGCGCAGCGCAGGGCTTGACCGTGACAACCAGGAGGATCGGAGATGATTATCGGCGTGCCGAAGGAAATCAAGGAAAAGGAGTTCCGGGTGGGAATTGTGCCGTCCGGGGTCAAGGCCTTGGTGCAGGCAGGACATGCGGTCCTGATCGAACAAGGGGCCGGGGAGGGCAGCGGCATAACGGACGAGCAGTACAGCAGCGCCGGGGCGAATCTTATCGCCTCGGCCGCCGAGGTCTGGGCAAAAGCCAACCTGGTCATGAAGGTCAAGGAGCCGCTGCCCCCGGAATATCCGCTGCTGCGCCCTGGGCTGATCCTTTACACCTATCTGCACCTGGCCCCGCTCCCCGAGCTGACCCAGGTGCTGCTGGACGCTAAAGTGACCGGGGTGGCCTACGAGACAGTGCAGCTCGACAATGGTTTTCTGCCGCTGCTGGCTCCAATGAGCCAGGTGGCAGGACGTATGGCCATTCAGGTGGGTGCCCATTTTTTGGAGAAAGAGGCCGGAGGAAGCGGGGTGCTGCTGGCCGGGGTACCCGGCGTGGCTCCGGGCCATGTCACCATCCTCGGAAGCGGCACCGTGGCCACCAATGCAGCGCAAATGGCCATAGGGCTTGGGGCGGAAGTGACCATGCTGGGCCGCAATCTGCGCCGTTTGGCCGAACTGGACGACCTCTTCCGGGGCCGTCTCATTACCCTGGCCAGCAGCCAGCACACCATTGAAAAAGAACTTGGACGGGCCGATCTGGTGGTGGGAGCAGTACTGACCCCGGGTGCCCGGGCGCCAAAACTGATCAGCCGAAAGATGCTGGGGGTGATGCGGCCGGGCTCGGTGATCGTCGATGTGGCCATCGACCAAGGGGGATGCACCGAAACCTCCCACCCCACCTATCATTCCGCTCCGGTATACATGGTGGACAACATCATCCATTACTGCGTAGCCAACATGCCGGGTGCGGTACCGCGTACCTCCACCTTTGCCCTGACCAATGCCACTCTGCCTTACTGCCTGGCCATGGCAGCCAATGGGTTTGAAAAAGCAATGCGGGAAGACAGGTGTTTACAGCGGGGGGTGAATGTATATCAGGGGAAACTTTGTCGCCGGGAGGTGGCGGAATCACAGGGAAGGGAGTGGAGCGAAATGAGTTTCTGACTTCACCAGAGACAAAACACCTTATTGCCATCCCGCATGGCTCCGCGCACCTTCTCCATGTGGCGCAGAGCGGCGATTTCCCGCTGAACATCCGCCGGCTTCAGGTCCAGCTGTTCAGCCAAGGTACCAAGGCCAACCCCGCCCGTTTCCCGCAAGATTGCCAAAAGTTTGGCCTGCAATTCACTCACTGCGGAACCGCCGTCGCTGTCCTTGCAATGCATGGCGCTGCGCACGGCCCAAGGATCACAGGTCCGCGCTGGAGAAAAAGCGTCCATGTAGCAATCTTCACACAGCGCCTGCCCATGCAATTGCTCTTCTTCCCCTGGCGTTATCGCCTGACGGCATTGGTCACAATTCATTCTTGCCTCCTCAGTTCCGTAAGTTGACGATCATGGATTTTTACAAGCAGAAGCAGGGCCAGTATGGCACCCAACAAAGCAAAACCCATATCCGACTGGGTGTCCCAGACATAACCCTGGGTGGCGAGAAAAGCATCGGCCCCGGTGGATGAAAAGACAGCCACCCACCACTCGATCAATTCATAGAAAGCGCTGATCGCCAGGCAGACACAGACCACTAGAAAATGGAGCCAACCCCGTTCGCGAACCACCGCCTTGCGAAGCAGGATCTCCCTGGCCACCATGGCCGGGATAAACCCTTGGGCAAAATGGCCCAGCTTGTCGTAGTTGTTGCGCGACCAGCCGAACACCTCCTTGAGCCCGTTAAAAAACGGCTCCTCGGCATAGGTGTAATGACCACCCTGCATCAGGATCAGGCTATGGATAAGAATAAGAATATAGACCAAGGGGGTGAGCGGGAAGCGGCGGCGGGTGGCGACGAGCACTCCGGCTCCGATCAAGGCGGGCAACACCTCCAGAAACCAGATGTAGAAATCTTTGGGCGCAATGGCCGACCAAGCCAGAGCCGCCAGATATATGCCTACCCAGGCAATGATTTTCATGGGGCCTCTTCTTTTTCAAGATCAGCAAAGGCCCGTCGCACCTCCTCAAGATGCTTGCGGTAGCCCTCGGCATCGCCGTATTCCAGAAATTTTCCATAGCGGCTGTGCATGGCGGCCAGCCGCCGGGCATGTTTGATCGGACACCAGAACTGCTCGGTGCGGGCCGCCACCTCCTGCGCATAGGCGATCAACCCGTTAAAGTAGCTGCAGTACATGCAGTTAAATTTTTCGATGATGTTCAGGTAGGCCAGGGAATGACGGTCGATAACGATGTAATGTCGCCGCTTCACCCTGGGAATGCCGTATATCCGGAAGCACGTGGCCTGAAAAGCCGTGACCGACAGGTCCATAAACAGGGCCGGAATCAGCATGAACCAAATAAACGGCGCGGTAAGGAGATTGAAGAGCGAGGCTTCGGAAAGATACGGGGACAACCGCTGCATCAGAGCGCGATGCTGTTTTCTGACCTCCGCCTCGAACCGAACCTTTTTGCCGATAACCGTATAATAGAAATCCGCTTCTTTTTTTTCTATTTCGAGCAAAAGCTCTTGTTGCAGCTTCTTAATGGCCGCAAGCAGTTCCGCTATCCTGGTATCCATCGCTCTCCCGTGCACCTAGTATATTCTGATCATACTCCACACAAAACACAAAAAAAAGCAGGTGGACCAATTGGCCCTGCCTGCTTTCCGTGATATCTCACCAAACTGCGTTTCCGTTACCCGATCAATAGCTGGGACGGCGGCGCTTCTTGTCTTTCTTTTTTACCTCGGCCTGATTCACCTTCAGTTCGCGGTTCTTGAGCATCGTCTTGTTCAGGGCCTTGATCGCCTTATCCGCCTCGGAGTTGCTGGGCATTTCGATAAAGCCAAAACCCTTGGACTGACCGGAAAAACGATCTTTGACCAGACTGATGCTGGCGACCTCGCCATATACGGAAAAAAGTTCTTTCAACTCTTCTTCGGTGACCCCAAAAGCAAGATTGCCGATATACATATTCATTGATCCATCCTCCCTCATGTGCATACATAACAACCGCTATCAAAAAACCCAACGCACAGAGTTGGCGGATAGCGCCCCGGCCAACGATTGGCCCATCAGGAGACGTGTAAAAAAATTAAGGGACCGGTGCGCGGTCCCTCTTCACACATCTTCAGGTAATCTCACAGGGGGTTCTGGCACCTCAAAAAACAAGAAACCAACCAGAACCGAACATCTCTTATAGCACGGATTGGGATAAACACTCAAGCTTTTTCACGATTTTACACATAATGACAAGCATTTACGAAGATCAAGCAAGCCATTGTCCCAAAAGCTTGCGCAACAGCTCTTTTTTTACCGGCTTGGCGAGGTAGTCATCCATGCCCGCATCCAGACATTTCTGTCGATCTCCCTCCATGGCGTTGGCGGTCATGGCGATGATCGGCAAGCGCTTGTCTCCTTGGACCTCTTGGCTTCGGAACGCTTTCGTCGCCTCATAGCCGTCCATTAGCGGCATCTGGCAATCCATGAACACCAGATCGTACTGTTTCGCTGCCAAAGCCGACAACGCCTTTTCCCCATCCTCGGCAAGATCGACGGTCAAGCCCATACCGGTGATCATCTTTTTGGCCACCATCTGATTGACCTTGTTGTCCTCCACCAGCAGAACATGGCCCTGCAAAGCGCCCTCCGGCTGGGTTATCTTCTCTTTCTGCTCCTCGATCTGCGTGCCAAGAGCCGCCACGGGAAAATCCAGCTCGCACCAGAACGCGGAGCCTTTTCCCTGCTCGCTCTCCACCCCGATCTTGCCGCCCACCATCAGGACAAGCTGCCGGACAATGGCCAGCCCCAGACCGGTACCGCCGTATTTCCTGGTGGTGGAACCATCCGCCTGGGTGAAGCTCTGGAAGAGATCTTTCTGTTTTTCCGGAGAAATGCCGATGCCGGTATCACAAACTTCAAGCCGCACAATCACCCGTGACGCAGAAGAGGACAGGCACACCACCCGCACCCGCACCTCGCCCTGCTCGGTGAACTTGATACCGTTGGTCATGAAATTGATCAACACCTGGCGCATCCGGGTCGGGTCGCCAAGCAGCACCTCCGGCACCTGTGGGTCGATCTCCGCGATCAGGGCGACATTTTTTGCCTGGGCCTGGCTGGTGAACAGGGCAACCAGATCTCCAACCAGTGTGCGCAGACTGAAAGGAATCTCCTCCAGGGCCAGTTTGCCGGCAACGATCTTGGAAAAATCAAGAATATCGTTCAAAATACCCAGCAACGCTTCTGCTGAGGAATAGGCGGTTTTCACATAATCAAATTGGACCCCATCCATCTTCGTGTCCTGCAAAAGCTGCAGGGTGCCGAGAATGCCGTTCATGGGCGTTCGGATCTCATGGCTCATGTTGGCGAGAAACTCGTCCTTGGCCCGGCTGGCTGCCTCGGCTTCTTCGTTTGCTTGGCGAAGATGCCCCACCAAGGCATCGTTGGCAAACCGCATCTCCAGAGCGGAAACAAGAGCGTCCTGCATACGGGTTGCTGATTTGATCAGCATCAGGGCGTACAAAATGATAACGGTGGCCATAAGATTATAAAACTGGCCACCGTGTTTCAGAAGCAAATAGGCAAAGGGCAGCAGGGGGCAGCCCATATAGACAAAATAGAGATTGCGCAAAGGAGAGAGAATGGGGATGGCACCGGCGGTGAGCCCGGCAATAATGAAAAATAACGCCATCTGCTCCATCATGGTAGTCGGCGTAAAAAAGAAAATTACCGCCATTCCCCACATGAGGGCGGTGAAAAATACCATATAGATGTAAGCATGCGCACAGCGTTGCGCTGTGGGCTCAAGTTTATTCTTCTGTTTGTGGAAACAGAAGATAACACCCAGCTTGACGACAAACAGCGCGGTCATGACAGCCAGCCAGCCTTGCCAAACAGAAGCGGCAATCACCGGCCGCACCAATATAGACAAGGCGATACTCAGGATAAATGCCGTACTATTGCTGGAGTAGCCGGAATCAAGCACCAGCCTGATGAGTTCGTTTGTCACCAGTCTGCGGCTGTTTTTTTCCTTTCCGCTGTGATCAAGAAAAAATGTAAGCATGACTGATGCTATACCCTGTCCATCTGACGATTTCAATGGTTCCGGACTTACTCGCCGCCACCTCGCCAGTGATCCCGATATTGAAGAGAACTACATAAAAATAAAGGGACCGGTAGGCGGTCCCTTTTTCTACACACATCCCCAGGAAATCTCACCCGGTTCCCTGTCTCGCAAAACCAAAAAATAACCGAAGCCATCCCCGCTCCCTGGCCAGGATTGGAGTTTTCACTGTTTTTCACCTGCTGGCAAGCCGTTAAGAAGACCTTCCTGGAAGCCATTCGCCTAAAAGTTTGCGCAACAGCTCCTTTTTCACCGGTTTTGCAAGGTAGTCATCCATGCCCGCATCCAAACATTTCTGGCGATCTCCCTCCATGGCGTTGGCGGTCATGGCAATGATGGGCAGCCGCTTTTCTCCTTGGATCTCCCGGCTCCGGTACGCTCGCGTTGCCTCATAGCCGTCAAGCACCGGCATCTGGCAATCCATGAACACCAGATCGTAGTGCTTTTCCGCCAGGGTGGCCAGAGCCTTTTCTCCGTTTTCCGCAGTATCCACGGTCAAACCCATGCCAGCAAGCATCTTGTTGGCCACCATCTGATTGACCTTGTTGTCTTCCACCAATAGAACATGCCCCACCAAAGAGCCTTCGCTCTGGATTGCCTTGTCTTTTTTCTTCTCCGCCCGTGCGGATGCGGTTGCCACTGGAAAATCCAGCTCGCACCAGAACGTGGAACCTTTGCCGGGCTCACTCTCCACCCCGATCTTCCCGCCCATCATCAGGACAAGCTGCCGGACAATGGCCAGCCCCAGACCGGTACCGCCGTATTTCCTGGTGGTGGAACCATCCGCCTGGGTAAAGCTCTGGAACAGGTCTTTCTGTTTTTCCGGAGAAATGCCGATGCCGCTATC
>VMSS01000132.1 GCA_013791995.1 Desulfurivibrio sp.
CGCATCTGTGGCACTGCTGAACAGTTCCTCTCCGTGGTTTTCTCTCAATTCTGGATAGTTACAGGAGAGCGGTATGCGTAGTGGAATAGCGGTTGTGCTTCTCGGTTTTTTCCTCTTCGGGTGCGCGTCAGGCCCTAAAAACTGGGCCAATCAGCCGGTGGAGGTCAAGAAGAATTCGCCGGTGGTATTTATCTATCCTGAAACGAATATCTATCAGGAGGCGACCGTCGGCGTTTTGCCTTTTCAGGTGCCCGCCAATATGAGCCGGGAGCAGGGGGAGGGGGTCGCCATGCTCTTCAAGGATGTTCTTTTGGGCAAGCAGGCGTTTCCAAGGGTGCTCCGCCTTGCGGAGCATTACCGGGATATGGAGGAGGCCTTGGCATTGGGCCGCAGGGCAAAGGTCGACCTGGTCCTGGCCGGAAAGGTTAACTATGTTTTGGAAGGCACCCAGTTCGGCGGGGGAAGGGTTGAAGTGGCCACCCGTCTGCTCAATGTGCATACCGGCAATACCGTCTGGTATATCGAGCAGTCCATGGATCAGCCCGTAGCCTATCCGAAAAACAGTACCCTCTCTCGTTTTGTCGCCGCCTTTAACCCCCCGGAGATCAAGCCCTCGCAGGGAGGCCCGGTGGTGCCGAATATGCTGGCGCAGGTTGCCGTTGACATGGTCGAGGTCATGGCCGGGGCAAGATCGGTGAGCCGGTAGATGTAAGATTTGGAGGTGGGATAAAAATTGAGAACAGGGTAGTGCGGATGCACTGCCCTGTTTTTGTTTGCCCCGGCTTGGCGGGGGTTAGCCCAGCGGGGTTCTTTTGTCGAGACAGGCGGTTTCCATGACTTTGAGGCCCATCTGCAGATGTTCCTGGGTGTAGGTGAGAAAAATCTCCTCGGCGCTGTCCTTGCTTTTGATGCCGCCTTTTTTAAGGGGCAGATCCGAAACAAGCATCATGGCTCCGGTGGGAACATTGAGGGCATAGCCCACCGCGAACAGGGTGGCGATTTCCATGTCTATGGCCATGATCCGGTGTTTATGGATGTAATTGATGAACTCGTGATCAAACTCCCACATCCGGTAATCCGTGGTCATCAGGATGCCTGACTTGGGAACCATCTTCAACTCGCTGGTGATGACCTGTTCGCAGATGCGGTTGACGTGGATTGAGGGCAGGGCCGGGACATCCTTGGGCAGATAATGCGGGCTGGTGCCTTCGTCCCGGATACTGGCGGTGGGGATGATGATGTCGCCGATTTCCAACACGTCATCGATGCCGCCGCACATGCCGAGCATGAGTACGCATTTGATTTCATCAAGAAAGGAGAGGCAGTGCATGACAATGCCTGCCGAGGGCGAGCCCACCCCGTGGTTGATGATGCTTAAATCGCGCTTGCGGTCATGGACTACGCTCCAATGCCCGCGTTGGACAGGGTTGCCGGTGATGCGGGCAAAATCGTCGATGTAGCGGTGGAAGTTGCAGAGCAGGATATGAGAGCCGAAGTCCTTGACGCTGGAGCCGGTGTAGCGCTCCAGAGTGTGTCTGGCGTAACTGTCGGGCCGCAGTTCTGAGCTCATGCGTATTCCTTTTGCTTATCCCTGGAAGGGGTTTTTGAGGAGCATGGTCTGTTCGCGACCCGGGCCGACGGAGAGAATGTACGCCGGGGTCTCGGTGAATTCCTCAATGCGTTTCACATAATCACGGGCCTTGGTCGGCAGATCGTCCACGCTGCGGGCCTGGCTGATTTCTTCGCTCCAGCCTGCGAGATCCTCATAAACCGGCTGCATCTTGGCATAGGTGGTGATGTTGTTGGGCAGGGCCGTCATTTTCTTGCCATCCGCCTCATAGCTGGTGGCCAGTTTCAGGGTCGGCTGGCCGCTCAAAACATCGAGTTTGGTGATGGCCAGGCCGTTGATCCCGTTTAAGCGTACAGCCTCGCGGGCAATTACCCCGTCCAGCCAGCCGCAACGGCGCTTGCGGCCGGTGGTGGCGCCGAACTCCCCGCCTTTTTGCTGCAGGGCATCGCCGGTTGCGTCAAACAGTTCCGTGGGGAAAGGCCCCTCGCCTACCCTGGTGGTATACGCCTTGAGGATGCCGATGACGCAGTCAATGTGGGACGGGCCGAAGCCGCTGCCGGTACAGGCGTTGCCGGCGATGGTGTTCGATGAGGTGACAAAGGGATAGGTGCCGTGGTCGATGTCCAATTGGGTGCCCTGAGCGCCTTCAAAAAGAATGTGTTTACCAGCCTTGCGGCCATCATCCAGGGCAACGGAAACGTTATCGATAAATGGCGCAAGTCGTTCCGCATATTTCAGGTATTCGTCGTATATTGCCTCGGGAACCAGCGGGTCGGTGTTGAATTTTTTGCTGAAAAGGAAGTTCTTTTCTTCCAGGTTTTCGCGGAGTTTTTCCATGAACAGCCCGGTGTCCAGCAGATCCCCGGCCTTGATGCCCTTGCGAAGAATCTTGTCGCCGTAACAGGGGCCGATACCCCTCCCGGTGGTGCCGATCTTTTTGCCGCTGGCCAATGCCGATTCGCTGCAGGAGTCAAGGAGGCGATGGTAGGGCATGATCAGGTGGGCGCGTTCGCTGATCATCAAGCGCTGCGGGTTTACCGGCAGGCCGCTGGTCGCGAGTTTGTCCATCTCTTCAAGCAGAACGCCCGGGTCAAGCACCACGCCGTTGCCGATGAAGCACATCTTGTTCTCGTAAAGGATGCCGGAAGGGATGAGGTGGAAGACGTATTTCTTGCCCTCCACCACCAGGGTATGGCCGGCGTTGTTGCCGCCCTGAAAGCGCACCACATAGTCGGCGTGCTTCGTCAACAGGTCGACGATCTTTCCTTTGCCTTCATCTCCCCATTGTGTTCCCACAATCACCACATTGGCCATCTTGTTTTTCCTCCACAATCATCCGAAAAAAAGTTTATAAATGAGCCGTTGATGGAGCCCATTTTTTATCTCAGCATGCATAGCAACAGGCACCATAGCCAAAGGGAAATAAAAAGTCAATCAGTGATGGGCCGTGCTTTTTTCGGTTGATGCCTGTCGTCTTGACACCCTTGGGTAAATGCCGTAGATTGCCCCTGAATGTGAGGGCCGATGATTTTCGCGGCTTACTGGACCTTTTTTGCGGACATATTGAGGCAACTGCATGTTTGGCATAGGGCTTCCCGAGTTGATTCTGATCCTGGGTATCGCACTTATTGTGGTAGGCCCGGAAAAGCTTCCGGAAATGGCGAAGTCGCTTGCCAAGGTTGTGATGGATCTGAAAAATACGGCGGTGTCTCTCAAGGAGAGCCTGAATGATGAGATGAAGGGCGAGCCGGGGCAGGACCCCTGGGAGCAGAAGTTGGGAGATGCATACCCCAATCTGCCTTCCACCTCGGTTCCTGAAACCGACGCGCCGGAAATCCTCGCGCGCTGCCGGCAAGACCAGGTCGATGCCGCGCTGCTTGTCCCTACTTGACCCGTCTGCCACCAGACCGTGAGTCTGGTCGCACGATATCTCGAGCGGAACGGCATCCCGACCGTCGTCATGGGAGCGGCGAAGGACATCGTGGAATATGCCGGCGTGCCGCGCTTCCTGTTCAGC
>VMSS01000175.1 GCA_013791995.1 Desulfurivibrio sp.
CGCGCCCAGAGAGCCGGCCAGGGTGATCACTTCGCCGGCTTGGGCGATCTCTCCAAGAGAGCGGCCCAGAACAAGGGTGGTGCGTAAATCCGGCAGAGAAATGGTTGTTTTCATCTTACTTGTATTTTTTGTGGCAGAAGAGACAACGGTATTTCGGAGGATGGCCTTCTGGAAGAGGAGCCTGGCCTTCGGGTCCATGGCATGCGCCACAGTGCTTTTCCGCTTCTTTTTTGCCCATGGAATAAAATTTCAGATGATTTTCATCCTGGGGCAGTTTGGTGGTTGATTCAGGCGGGGCTTTGAGCAGGAAAACAAGGATTGCCACACAGCCGGCAATGAACAGTAAGTTGAGCAGTCGGATTTTATTTTTTTTGAGATATTGGTTCACAGGTAAGTCCTTTATGATGGTTGGTCAAATCCAATTTCCAGGGCGTTGAAAGGGATAAGGCCGGTGCGCAGGCCTAAAACCAGGGTTTCCAGAACAAGTTTTCCAGTCAGTTTGTTGCCGGATGCCAGATCGAGAATGCGGGTATGGCGGCGGTGCTTTTGTATAAGTTTGTCCATTTTTTTGCTTTTATAGCCTTTATCCAGAATTGTGCGCGCGGCTTCTTGTCCGGAAACGATGGCGGAATAAATGCCTTCGCCGGTGAGTCCCGAGGCAAGGCCTGCCGCATCACCAATCAGAAAGTGGTTGCCGAAATGCCAGCCGCGAAAGTCAAAGTTAATCAGAGCCGCCTGGGGTTGACGGGATTTGAGTTCAATGCTGTGGCGTTCAGCCCACTGGTGCAGGCTGTTCAGTAATATGCCGGGTTTGGTGGTGCTGCGCCTGGCATATACGCCAATGGAGGCCGTATCCTGGTGGGGGAAAATCCAGGCGTAGCCATTGCCGAAAAGATCGGTGTTCAGGTGCCATTGCATCTCGGGGAAGTTCCCCGGCACCTGGTAATTGATGCCAATCCCTATTTTTTCGGTGGGAATACCAAGTTGGCGCCGCACCAGGGAGCCGCTGCCGTCGCCACCCACCAGGAAATCATAGCCGAATTCTTCGCCACCCCTTATCTGCACACGGGTTTCCGTGATTTTCAGGACAAGGGCGTTGGTAGCGATACTGACTCCGGCTGCCACGGCACGTTCTGCCATCCAGCGCCCGAGTCGGCCTCTGTCAACGGTGCGGATAATGGGGTTGGCGTCCTGGATTATGGTGTGTTGCCAGTTGCTGCTGATGTACTGGCGGGTGAAAGATCTTTCCCACAGGGTTTCCGGAAAGCCGAATTTCTTGCCAAGGGAAGGTATGCCGCCTGCGCAGACCTTGGGCCCGATGTCGCGGTTGCGTTCAAGCACCAGGACGTTTTTGCCTTGCTCTGCAAGAATAGTGGCGCAAGCCAGTCCTCCAGGACCGCCGCCCACGATAACAGTATGAAATTTTTTCATGGTCGTTGTCAGTTGTTCCCCTGCTGAAAAACACCTCGCACACTATATGAGGATGGCTTTTGCTGTCAAGATATTAAGAGCTCTGGAATCATGGTCCGGTTCATGGTATTATCGCCAACGGCTTTAAACCGTTGGCTAAGATTGACTGTAGCATTGTGGAATATCGCGATCACCACCAGTGATAACTCCGTAAGGAGCCAGAGCGGAACAGGAAGCAATGCCGCGGTTGTTTTGGAGTGATCTCATAAATAGCAGAAGGACCCGGGGACTGGCGATGTCCCTGCAAGACCTCTGTCACCTCAAAGAAGTCTCCTGTCTGGAGACCTGTATAAAAGGATTTAAGGATGAAGCTTGACCCGTTTGATAAGGTGGTGAAAAAAAGGAGCGCAATTCCCTCGTTGGTTCTGGGGGTAGCAGCGTTGCTTGGCTTGGTTATGGCGATTTTTTTCTGGTTGCTGGGAGAAATGGAAAAGCCGCGGGTGGTGATCGCCGGGGATATCTCCCACATCGGACTGACCAAACAGGTTTCTTTTGTAGTCAGTGATGCGAAGAGTGGTGTGCGCTCCATTGAAGTTGCCATGGTACAGGAGAACAAAAAAGCGCTGTTGTTTGAGCGAACCTATCCCAGGTCAGGGTATTTCTCCGGGGTCGGACCGCATACAATCGAGGAGACCATCGAGATAACGCCCAAGGCTCTTAACTTTAAGGATGGAGCGGGTCAACTGGTGGTGACGGTGTCTGATTTTTCCTGGTGGAACTGGCTTCGAGGCAATGTAACAATTCACCTTTCCGCTCTGGTTGTTGACACCAAACCCCCTGCGATCAGCGTGACGGACTCCCCTCAGTATATTAAAGGTGGCGGGGCAGGGGTGGTTATCTATCGGGTCAATGAGTCCGTTGGGAAGCACGGGGTGGTTGTCAACGATGTCTTTTATCCGGGTTTTCCTCTGCCCAAGCGGGGAGAAGGGGTCTATGGCGCTTGCATGGGTTTGCCCCACGATATTGCCAAGATCGAACAAGCATTTGTCTCCGTGGCTGACTTGGCCGGCAATGAGGGAAAGGCTCCTTTCAGCATGAATTTGCATGTGCGTAAGGTTGTCAGCGACAAACTGACCATCAGTGATGGGTTTCTCTCCGCAAAAATACCGGAGTTTGCCAGTCATTATCCCGAACTGAGCGGCACGCTTGTGGAGCAGTACATCAAGGTGAACAATGACATCCGCCAGGCGAATTATAAAAAGATTCAGGAAGTCTGCGCGAAGTTTCAGCCCGAGCGTCTTTGGGACGGTCGTTTCGGACGGATGGCCGCCAGCAGCCCACGGGCAGGGTTTGCCGACCATCGCACCTATTTGTACAACGGGGAAAGTATTGATCAGCAGGTGCATCTTGGTGTAGATCTGGCATCCCTCCAGCATGCCAACGTGGAAGCGGCCAACCGTGGTCTGGTGGTTTTTGCCGAATATCTGGGGATTTACGGGAACACCGTCATCCTTGATCATGGCCAGGGGATCTTCAGCCTGTATTCGCATCTGAGCCAGATTGACGCAACCGTGGGCAGCATGGTTGAAAAGGATGCAGTTGTCGGGCTTTCCGGCACCACCGGTATGGCCGGGGGTGATCATTTGCATTTCAGCATTCTGGTCAACGGAATTTTTGTGGACCCGTTGGAATGGTGGGATCCGGAGTGGCTTAACCTTCATATGTTGAGTGTTCTGTAAGCCTTGTCCAGAATCAGAATTCTTCCGGAAAATCTGGCCAACCAGATCGCGGCGGGCGAGGTTGTCGAACGGCCTGCTTCGGTGGTCAAGGAATTGTTGGAAAATGCCATCGATGCCGGGGCCATTCAGATCACCATCCAGGTGGAAGGGGATGGCACACGCCTGATCCGGGTGATTGATGACGGCACGGGCATGGATCAGGATGATGTGCTCCTCTGCTTGGAACGCCATGCCACCAGCAAGATCGCAAGTCTTGCCGAGCTTGGTGCCATCCGTTCCCTTGGCTTTCGGGGCGAAGCCGTGCCCAGCATTGCCTCGGTGGCTCGTTTGCGAATTACCTCGCGGCCTGTGGACCAAACCTTGGGGACCCAGGTTGA
>VMSS01000043.1 GCA_013791995.1 Desulfurivibrio sp.
AAAACTGTTCGCCATTCCCCCTGCAACTGGGGAATACGGAATATTTTTTCTTCGTGATAGGTGGGTCCCCCCTCCTCAGGTTTCAGCGCAAGAAAATCTTCCATGGATAGTATACCATTGCGCAAGGCTGTAATCTTCTCTTCTGTCGGACTGCCGGCAATATAATAAAAAACCCGGGCACGCAGTTTCGGGATGTATTCTTCGCGATAAAATTTACGGACCTCTTCGTCACTTACCGAAATTTTTTCGTTTACCTCTTCTTCCTGCAGCAACATGAGGGAGCGGACTTTCAAAAAGGTGCCCACCTTGCTTCTATAGCTCGGCTCCAGAAAAAGCTGCATCTTGGTTGCTTCCTGAACCAGCAGCTGCCACTCAACAAACACATCAGGAGATTCCGGAAGCGGCGTCGTCTCTTCCCGCCAGTTCCGCCACCAGTTTTTAAAATCTTCAGCAGAATACTCCGTGCCATTGATCGTTGCCAGATTCGTTTCTTGCCAAAACCAGCCGGCCATGGCCCGTTCTTGCGCAAGTCCCGCATACGACATCAAGAAAACGCACACCACTATTACGAATCGACGCATGACAACAGCCCTTTTTCTTTCCATACTCCCAATATCTCCTGCACCATTTTTTTCCCAAGTTCACTTACCGTGTTTACCATGCCGAAATGCATCATTTTCTGATAGTCTCCGCCCTCCCGACGGTACAAGCTGGACCACTGAATAAGCCCGCTCTTGCCATCATACACCCGCACCTGGATGCTCAACGCCGGGCTCACTCCGCTTGGCGTCACTTTTTCATCCATTTCAAGGACTTCTCCCGCAATCAGAGTATCAACTCCGAGGCGGACGGCTATAATCCGCAATTGCTCAACATCCGGAATATCCCAGGGTTTGAGCCGCATCTGCCTGTAGATTTTAAAAACATCCCCTTCCAGCGCCACCCGTAAGTTGCACTGTTGCACCAATTCCACCAGAACAAGACGATGGACTATCTTGCCACCCTGATCATAGCGACTCCTGTTTGCAAAAGGCAACACCGCAATGCTTTGCCGTTCTTGAGCCGTTTTTTGAGAAAACTCCTGAACATACGGCTTTTTCGCGCCACATCCGGTCAGGGCGAACACTCCCCACAGGAAAACAACCACCCATGACATCAAACAACAAACCTTTTTCCTGTTCTTCATTTGCCTCTTTTTTCCGCAGCACATCGCCCACCATCGCAAAACCCGGGAAAACAAAGTCCCGGCCATCTCTTAACTTTTTTCTTGCTAAAAATCCACCGACCAACCACTTTCCTCCGCACCTTTCTCGCTGTCCTGATCGCCACCCTTATCTTTCCCGGGCTTAAGCGCAATGATATTTTCGATGACCTGCCGCATCTTGTTTCCCAGCACATCCTGGCCATAAATACGGCAGGAAATTTTCTCGCTCTCGTTGCTGAACGGCACCGTGAACCGAACCGGTAATTTCTCCCCACTTTTTTCCTGTAGTACCGCTCCGGAACCGCTTCTCAACTCAACCCGCCAGAAAGCCAGGGGCACCTTACCATCATAGCTCAGATCAACATGTATCTCCCCATCATTTTTTTCCGTAACAATGGTCAACTCCGGGCGTTTTCGCACAATCCGAAATTTTTCGGAGGTTACACCGTTGTTTCCAGCCCGATCCGACACCTCCACCTGGACGCTATACAGGCCATCTTCCGCCATTACCCCATCCTGACGTTGCCCCCACCAGGAAAACCGCCCAGGAAGATTTCCGCGCCCACTCTCCGCCTTAACGACCTGATCGGAACCATCAAGAATACTTATGTTCCAGGTAGTGATAGGTTCGGGTTCTTTCAGCACGGAACTGATCGTCAACTGCCGTCGCAATACAACCTCTCCATCCAGTTCCTGGCCGCGCAGAGAGAGAACGATCTCGGGTGGCTGGCCGTCAATCAGAAAGCTTCCGGCAAAAACATTTTTCCTGCCCTGCTGCCCTCTGTTGATGCTGACGGATACCGGATAGCGGCCATCTCTTCCAGCTGCCGGCCAAACTGCCTCGTAGTACTTTTCCTGGGGCAGATAGACTGCCTCGATAACCTTCCCGCTGACCACCACGGAAACGGACACCTCAGCCTGCTTCACATTGCTCTCGCTGAAACGGATCCGGCAACGCATTTTTTCTCCGGGCTTTACCACTTCCGGACTGAGATGAATATCCTCGCTGAAATTTTCTTTAGCAGCTTCCGAAATTGCCGGCAGGTCCTGCGGCATGATTTCCATTGCCCGCGCAACAACGATGTCCTCTATCTCCGACAAATTTTGGGGCTCGGCAAGGCCCAGAAATTTACGGACATCCGCCCGGCACAGCTGGGTACTCCCCGCCCATACCATTTTTGCATCGTTTGCCTGGATTATCTGCAGCGAAATCCCCAAAGCAGCAGGCTCTTTCTCCCGCAACTGGTTTACCGAGCCGAGCATGAGATAATCGATGCCGAGTTCTTGCCGAAGGCGCAATATATTGTTGGAATCGAGACTGCCCACCCTGCGGATTCGATTTTTTGCCATAAAAGCGATGATCCGCTTCTCTTCGACTACGGTATATCCTTTTCGGATGAGTGCCTCGCGCAGCCTGCTCGTCATCGACGGGTTCAAGCCGTTATCCCCCATGCTCAGGTCTTCAACCGGCATCACCGCCAACTGCACGGCAAAAGCCGGTTCAACCACAAGCAGCAGCAATAATACCAGCGCACTGAGCCATGCTCCCTGTTTCCGCCTGTTGTACATCCGGTTCAATACACACATACACGATTATTATCGGGGAATCGTATGAAGGATGTCTTCCACCAGCGACACCGTCACCTGATATTTATCTCGTCCGGCAAGCCCAAACAGCCGACGCCAGATAGAATCACCACTCTGATGGCCACCGGATTGCCAGATAACCATACCTGTTTCCACTTCCAGCATCCGCAAAGTAACGGACATTTCCGGGTAACTCATTGTGCCTTTACGACTATCCGCTGAAATGTCCAGGGTCGTGAGCAACAAGCTCTGCACATTGAGTTTCTGCCCAAGCCTCTTTATCGTGGCCGCATCAATAGGCTTGCCCGGATCAATGGCTTCCTCCCGCAGAAAGCTGTCCACAAGACCTTTATCCGTCACATCAAAAAGTTTCATGGCAAGAATCCGGGTGATGGTGATATCCCTCACCAATTCCGGAGCAAATTCGTCCTTGCTGTTGTTTTCGACAGGGAGAACTGCAATTTTCTGGACAAAACCAAAGTCCACATTCTCGCGAACATACGCCTTTGATTTTCCCATAAAGGACAGGCCGCAGCCTGTCAGGCCAAAAGAAACACCCATCAGCAGCAGTGCGCAGAGAATGTTTTTCCCAAGGCCGAAAAACGTTTCGACTCGTCCCACCTTTGCCGATGACAAACACGCCTTGATTCGCACTGATTTTTTCTCCTCGACACTCAGCTCTTGCTGGACTCGTGACAGCCGTTCTTCGACTGGCTCAGGCCGAACGAATGCTGTTTTAACACATTGATATTCCGCTCGTGCTGAGCCTGTCGAAGCACCTGTTTGAAGTAAATTTCGAGTTGTCACGAGTCCACCAGCTCTTTCGTTGGATCAAAATCTGGCGATCAGTTGAGTTCTGATCTGCCAGTCCGTATCACTTTGCGCTCCGGAAACAGCGCTCTCCTGCGTACGCTCAATATAAAAAATATTTCCCTGCAGGGTCAAATAAGGGCCAATGGCCCAGCTTCCGCTCAGGGCATATCTGCTGAGATCATTGTCGTCGTTGACAATATAGTAACTAAAAGAAAACTGAGTAGTCTCCGTTGGCGCCACAGTGGTTTGCAACAAACCGTCTTCACCGGCACTTTCCCAATTTTCCCACTTTTTGCCAACCGCTGTCAAAACAGAAAGAATATCGGACACCCGCCAATTCAAGGTAAGCCTTTCATCCAGCATCTCTGTGCTGACTGCGCCCTGGATCTTCTGGTAATCGTTGGTCAAATCTGCCGTCAGGCGCGGAACGAGCCTGGCGGTCATGGTCAGGCGCGAGCCAAACTCCTTGGTTGTTGTTCCCGTATTCTCCTCAAGTGGCCCAAAAATTGTGGTCAGCGTCGAAGTGCTCTCATATACCGTTCGTCCGGTGGTAAGATCGAGGTTGGCGTCAAGATCGGGATAGAGAGCCGCAGAGGTATACAGCCCCGTCACGTACGAGGTGGACAGCAACTTATTTTCTTCATACCGTTCGGTTTTGGACAAGCCGAGATTCATATCCACGGTGGGAACAGGTGGAGAACTCAAGCGCAGCGTATAAGCCCTGTTGAGGGTCTCGGGCAAACCTTCAATTTTTTCCATGTTCTCGCTGACACCAAAAGCAGAGGAAAGATACTCCCATGGGGTCCAACGCATCTCACCGATCTGATTTTTTCGACTGAAATCGGTTTCAGAGGCATAATTACCATATTCAAGAGAGAGATTATAGGTCATGCCCAAGGCCGAGGAAAATTTGTATCCCATATTCAGATCACTGATATTACTCAATGTCTTATCTTCTCTGGTTACAAAAGAACCGGAAGAGGCGACACGATCATATATCTCTATCTCCGTAAAATCCACCCGCTGAACCGGGCTGCTGGTAACAACCAACTTGAGCCACCGGAAGGTGACGTTGCTCGTCGTTATTTCGAAACGTTTTTTTACAGAGTCATAAATAAATGAAACATTCTGCTGAATACGCTGATAATCGGTGCCATTGAGGCTCCCATATAAATCAATGGCAAAAGCGCCGGCCGTTACCACCCCGATATTTTTCTCAGTGTACAGAAAAATCCGGTTAACCTCCCTAAGATCAACCCGGAAGGCGATATTAAGCGGCGGATTATCAAAACCGTCCGTGTATATCCCGCTCACGACCTCTACATCATTGTCGGCCATCAGGCTGTTGTTGCTCAATTCGCCGGGATCGCTGGTAAGCGGCGTGTCATCATGGCCCTCTAAAACCTGAGCGATACTTTGCTTTATGAGGGCAAATCCGTCTGCTCCAACCGCAGTGGAAGATTCAGTATGGCTTGTGGAGAACTGCTGGGAAAAACCAAGACTCAGCCGATTGTCGAAAAAACGGCCGGAGCTGTCCAGCCTGGCAAAGTGATTGGTGGCGGTGGTTTCCCCAAAAGTCACATTGTCATTCTGCTGGGAGCGATTGAAATTATAATGGGTTTTGAACAGTTCGAAATCCCAGTCTACCCCGACAGACTCGCGGGAGTCCTCGGTATCCTGCAAATGTGGGCTTTCGCTGTCAGTGCTGAAATCCCTGCCGTAGGAAGCGCGCAATTTCGGCCAAAAGCGCTTCTGCCAGTTGCTGGCCCAGGTAGATTCCCAACTCCGGCGACTCCGGTCCGTGGCAATGGAATTCCGTTGCTCGCTGGCCGAACCAAACAGATCAAAAAGGAAAATGTCGTTTTGAATGGCAAAACGCAGACTCGGATCATACCCTTCCGTATCTCCCTCATCCTCCTGCCAGTTCCGGTTGTAACGAAACGCTTCCTGCAACGACATGGCATCGGTGATCTCCTGCTTGAGATCAACCGTATAACTTACCGTAAAGTCATCTGTTTCCGGACTGCCTTTTTTGTCCTCATGCTGCCAACTGGAGGTCACAGACTGCCCGGCAACCGCATTACCGATGGAAGCCAACAGCACGGCAAGAGACGCGAGAACCATGCTCCGAAAGCATCCACACCGTAATCTCAAACAGGGCATCCCTCCCGCTCATCCTTGAAGGGGCAAGCCATCCCGGCTTAGCCCCAATTCGCCTGATACCGCTTTTGGCTCCATCATTCCCGGAGCCAAAAGCCCATGACCCTCGGCTGAATCCATCTACCTGCTCGGTTTAACCTTCGGGTTTTTCCGGTCATAGCTTTTCGGAGCATGGCAACCCACCACACACGTTCCCCCGGTTTCGGTCTTGGTCAGGGCAACAGGATATGACCAAGAACCGAAAGGAACCTCTTTACGGATATGTTTTGCCTGGCTGCTTGCGTGCGCATCGTGGCAAGCGACACAATTTCTGCCCTTCTTCATATTGACATGGTAAAAGTGCAGATTGTATTCGCCATCCCGGAAATTGGTCAGAGTGCTGGTAAACTTATTCTTGGCAATTTCCTTGTTATGGCAGCCGAAACACAGATCATAATTCTCCGGACTGTATTCCTTGTAAAACTCTTCGGGATAATACCGCACAAGCATCCGGCTGAATTTGGAACCATGCACCTTATGGCAGGCCATGCAATCCCCGGTCTGAACCGGACCATGCTTGAACTTGCTGCCGGTGACATTATCCCCCAGCTCATCATGGCAGCTGAAACACAGTTTTGTCGTATTATCTTTCAGCAGGGCCTTTTCGTTGGAGGAATGAGCCCGGTGGCACTCGGTACACTTGCCCTGATCAACAGGAGCGTGCTTGAAAGTTGCAGTTTTAATGTCGCTGTATACAGCAGGACTCAACTTCTCATGACACTCAGCACAGAGCGCGCTGCTTTTTTTGTGTAATTGAAACTGGGCGTCGGAACTGTGGGGATCGTGACACTTGTTGCAGTTTTCAGTCACCGGTTTATGAACATGCTTCATGTTGAATTCGTTTTTTCGTTCCTGATGGCACTGAAAACAGAGCTCCGCCTTTTCAGGAGAAGCAATCAACAGTTTCTTGTGCTTGCCGGCATGGGGCCGATGGCAGGCGATACAATCCCCCGCACCAACCGGGCCATGACGGTGGGATTTGGTAAAGACCGCGGCCGCATGACAGTTGAAGCACAGGCTGCTGACGCTTGAGCCGTTTCCGCGCAGCTGAAAACGCATCGGGGATTCATGGGGATTATGACAGTCGACACACCCTTCTTTGACCGGTTGATGTACAACGCTGTCATTAAACTCTTGCTGCTTGGCCTGATGGCAGACCAGACAGAGGTCCTGCCCGGTTCGTTCCATGGACATCGGATTAAAGGACCCGTGCGGGCTGTGACAGGAGATGCAGACCCCAGCGCCCACAGGCCCGTGCACATGGGCGGCCTTACCCATATTGGCGTGACACTTCCCTGTAGTACAATTGGCCCTGGTCGGCACAATCTTTTTGAAGTCGTATTGGCCGCGACGCAGTTTATGACACTCTTTACAGTCCAGAGCAACGGGGTTGTTGTGGACATAAAAACGCTTGTACCCCTTGGGGCCTGTCTTATCTTTTTGAGGTGGCCCGTAAAAAACCTTCACCTTCTTCTGGAGCTTGTCGGCGCTCAAGGTGATGACGTTTTCCCCTTCCCGGAGAGAAATCATCACTCCGAATGCCCCCCCTTCCACCGGCAGAACGCTTCCGGAACCCTTGTGGCTCACGCCATCGATGGTAACTCCCTTGACCTCAACTCCGTTAACAAAACCGGCAAGAAAAAGCTCTTTTCCGGTCACCCAGGCTCCATCGGGTGGAGCAACAACGGTTATTTCCGCTTGCGCGGCCCTGGCTCCGGAGGGCGAAAACAAAATACCCAGCCCAAGCAAAAGAAATAATGGTGTAAGGATGCCTTGCAACAAACCTGCTTGTCCCGATGGTTTGTTGCCGCTCTGTGTTTTACCGAAAAAGCGTTTCAAGTTTTTTCCTCCCAGCACTATTTCCCCGCGTATCGCAGATGAGTGATTTGAAGCCGCATGGCCTTGCCAATTTACTGAAAATATTAAAAATCCGCCTCCGGCGTGATAGTCAGCAACTTTTCATACTTTTTGGGAGCTTGTATAACTGCCCTTTGACAGGGCTCTCCTGAGCTTGCCAAAGAGCTCACGGCGAACGGAAGTTCGCGTAACGCATTCTGATTAACAGTAATCCCCAGCCAGTTCTGTCCGTCATTCCGGCAAAAGCCGGAATCCAGAGAAATCAGCTGCCTTGCCTGGATTCCGGCTTTTGCCGGAATGACTTGTTCGCCGTAACGCATTGTATAATACTCTCGTGCCAAGCCCATCGACAAACCTCCATAGCCCGTCGAAGCTCTTGGCACGGTACAATCCGAATTCACACTAGTACCTTGTAACTCTTATATTTCTGAAAAACTCCCCTCCCCTCGGAGTCTACGCTTACCTGCGGGGGAGGGAATTACTTTGATGTCGATTACAAAGGTATAAGGTACCAGATCATATCGTATCCAACGCAACCGGTGTCAAATATTCCACCCCGCGTTCACAACCCTTTCGAGCACTCCATGCCCTTCCCGCATCAACTGTCCTTGGCGGTATGACAGAAAAAACATCCGTTGCCGGATGCACTGCCTCCGTCATGTGCCTTCATTGCGCTGTAATCCCACCTGAGCATATCCGGGTAGGGACTACCATGCGCTCGATGACAGGAAACACAGGAGACCTGATCACCGACCTCAATTTTCGCTGCCTGATAGCTGGTCAAAACAGGCTTGGCAACCGGCACCGCAGGATTATACGGTGTGGTGAAAAGCGGAGCGAATTCGCCCTTATTGGGAATGGCATAATTGGTGGGATGGCGCAACCATGGGTTGACCCCGCCACCGTTGTCAACGGTGAGCCCACCGGTCTCAAAAAAACCAGGGGCATGAAATTTTGCATGGCAGCTGGCGCAGAATTTATTGAGCGACCGTGGTGATTGAGCTACGGTTCCATCCCCGCCAAAATAAATATTGTGTTGCGCGCTTGTCGGTGTCTGCTCCCAGTTCGGGTCTTCGATCCCGGCAACCCCTTTGGTCAAACCGGGAAAACCGGAATGGCTTGGAGGAGCCATAAGGAAACGATACCAGCCTTCTGCTGCAGTTACCGGTTGGCCGGCGACGGCGGAAACTCCATGATGCTTAACGGCCCCATGACATCCCTCGCAACCATTACGACCAAACCCCGAATCAGGCAGAGAGAAACTCTTATGACAACTGTTACCGCACTGGAGATTTTCGCCTCCCGGCCCAATGGGCAAAAAAGAGTCAGGTGGGCTTATGCCGCGCACATTATGCCCATATTGATGGCCGGTTTTCGCCACCCAGTGAAAATTGCCGCCGGCCAGCATATTGACCGGTGGTGCCCCTGTACTATAGACAATGGGTATTCTGGTGCTTCCCAGCTGCACAATGGTATCCGCGCTGCTGCTTGAATGGCAGCCAACGCAGTCCGAGGTCAGCAAGCTTGCCCTGTTAATGGAGCTCACGAGCACCCCTGCCTGTGAATTGTGCATGGTATGGCAATTGGCGCAAGGCCCTGTCACATTGGCCGAGGCCTGAGCCTGCAAACCCAGAAAACAAACAGCAGCAAAGAGGAGGGTGCATCCAGTTCGACAGATCAGTCTCACGTCAATTCCCCCCGGAAAATTAATGCTACGAGTCAATGCAGCGGATCTTCTTTTGCTCTTAACAGACTGTCTTTAATAAGTATTCTCAATTTTTATCCGGTGCATAATAAAACACCGCGCCGGGGCATTGCCAACAGACCGGCGCGGTGTTCATCATTTCCCAGCCACTATGGCTTACTTCGCTATGCTATAGATCAAGTGTCCTTGGTGGTATGGCAAGCAAAGCAACCAGATGTTGATGTGCCGCCATGTGCACTCATCGTGGTGTAATCCCAGCGCAACAGGTCGGCCTGATCACTACCATGAGCCCGGTGGCAGGAGATACAGGTAACGATGGCGTCACCGGCAACCTGCATTACGTTGGACTTCACTGCAGCGATACTATTACTTGCCACCGGCGCTTGAGGCACATAGGCGTTTACCAAATTTCCGCCGTAATCACCGTACTCTTTCGCCTTCACCGTGAACATGTCAAAATCGGTTGGATGACGTACCCACGGGGAGGTCATGTTATTAGAGAAACTGATCCCGACATCATTGGCAGCATGCGCTGCACTTGAGGCGTGGAAAGCACCATGACATTGCCCGCAGAGAGCGCTGATGGTCCCGGCTACAGTCGCGTCAGTTGTCCGGGCAACCCCGTAATACTGGTTATGGGCAGCGGAAGAAACAACCTTCTCCCAGTCAGCCGCCTCAATCCCCTTGGTGCCATTAAGAAAGCGATAGCTGTTGGCAAGAGTTGAACCGTCAACAGCACCGGCTACGCCCCCGGCATTCTGGTTCGGAGCATGATGCGAGCCGCTGAGTGCGGTATACTCATTTGCCTGGGCTCTGTCGCCATGACAGCCTGTGGTGCCGGCGCAGGTCAACTGCGATGCCAAGGCCGAGCCACCCGGGGGGACATTGCCTAACACATCCGCGCCTGCTATCCCCTTTACATTATGCCCTGTGGCGCTTAGATTGCCGCCAGCCGTCGCCACCCAGTAGAAGCTACCACCGGCCAGGGTCGAAGCAGGTGCGCCCGTGTGATTCACCTTGGGAATGTTATTGTCCGTCAAATCGGTTGGACCACCGGTATGACAACCAACGCAATCACCTTTGGTCAAGGACTGATACACGGTGGAAGTGGCCGACATGCTCACCCCGCCCTGACTATTATGCATGGTGTGACAGTTGACGCATTGGCCGACCACCTGGGCATTGCCACTCTCGGGCAACAGACAAATCGTGCCAAGCAACATGGCTGCCATGGCAACCGACATTCTCGGTGCGGTAAAAACAGCCGTTATTTTTTTCGTTGTGTTCAACATTGTTTCCCCTCCGTTTTCCCCTGATTTAATAAGCTCACTCAGCCATTACATCCCCTTGTGCCTTCCCTTCACCCTCCCCACTCTCGGATTTCCTCAAAACAGAAACTGGTTCAATTATAGAATAAGCCTATATTACTTGGCCGTCAAGACATTAAGGTCAAAAAAACCTTAATGTTGGGTATAAATCCCACCGACCCACACTGACAGTAATTAATTTGCAAGGAGTGTGCCAATAAACATGATTGCGACAAAAAGACGCAGCAACACGTGGGGGAAACAAGGACAGGCCGAGATAGAGTCGGGGATTAGAGATGACTTTTATTTTTTAAAGCTTCCCCGGAACGTCGTGATTTTTAGTTACAAACAGGTACTAAGTGCTCAGTTTCTGTCGGGCGCATAATCAGAAACTGAGCACCCTGAAAAACTTCTTGCCATGATCAGGTAAAAGGGTTCAGCAACTCATAATCGACAATTTTTTTCCGGAGGGTGGTTGGGGAAATATCCAGATGCTTGGCCACTTTGGTGATATTCCAACGAAGGCTGTCCAAGGCTTTTTCGACGTGCCGCTTTTCCGCCTCGGCCAGGGTGGTCGGTCTGCCGCCGCAGTCTCCAGCAACCTGTCTTTCGTTGTCGGACTGGGCCATCTGCAAATCCTCGGCAGTGAGCACTGCGTCGACAGCCAAAACAGCCGCACGGGTCAAAACGTTTTCCAACTCCCGAACATTGCCGGGCCAGTCATGGCCCAGTAATTTTTGCAGGGCATCCTCGGAGAGTGTTGGCTTATAGCATTGGAATTTTGCGGTTATCTTCTCAAGAAGAGCCTCGGCCAACAGGGGAATGTCCGTTCGTCTCTCCCGCAGCGGGGGCATATGCAGTGACGATACGCTCAGACGGTAGAAAAGATCCTCCCGAAACCGTCCTTCGCTGACAAGCCGCCGCAAGTCACAATGGGTCGCCGCCACAATGCGCGCTGTAAGGGGGATGGACTCCAGCCCTCCCACCCGAACGAACTCCTCCTCCTGCAAAACCCGCAGCAGCTTGGCCTGCAGGTCCATGGCCATATCGCCAATCTCGTCAAGAAAAACCGTGCCGCCGTCGGCATATTCCAGCTTTCCTATCTTCAACCGATCCGCCCCGGTAAAAGACCCTTTCTCGTGACCGAAAAACTCGCTTTCCAGCAAGGTCGGCACCACGGCCGAACAGTTGACAGCAACAAAAGGCTTACCCGGCGAGCCTGCCTGATGCAGAATCCTGGCGGCCAACTCCTTGCCGGTTCCGGATTCCCCATGAACCAGGACAATCACCTTGGTTCTGGACAACAAGCCAATTTTTTTATGCAACGCGACTACTTTGGGGTGTGCGCCGATCATATCAAAGCCAAAGCCTTCGCAGAGAACTTTCTCCGGAGTTTTTCCCGCCGGCTCAACCCAACTGCGATGACGTTCCACCCGTGCGACAATGGCTTGAATTTCGTCCATATCCAACGGCTTCCGCAGATACTCAAAGGCCCCGCGCCGCATGGCCTCAACTGCAGCGTTATTGTCGGACTCTCCCGTCATAATGACAACAGTAGGCGAACAGGGGATATTAAGCAGCTCCGGCAAAGTTTTGAGTCCGCTTTGATCGGGAAGGTTCACGTCAAGGAAAACGACATCGGGAGAAAAGGTTTGCGCCTCCAATTCTCCGGCGTCTGCCGAAAAAGAGCAGCACACTTCATGCCGCTTGAGCGTAAGCGCAATTTGCAACGATCGACAGAGCGCCTGATCGTCATCAATTATCAACACCTTCATCGGGATCCCCCTCCAAAAAACGAAAAAACCATGGCCCATGAGGCTCTTGCAAAATCTCGTCGCCCCGGCGAAAGCCGGATTTTAAGTAAACCGTAACAGCCAAAAAGCACTGGATACCGGCTTTTGCCGGCATGACGAAAAATGCATTCGGTGTCCTTTTGCAAGAGGCTCTCACGAAAGCCTTTTGTCAAAAAAATCTACCTCACTTTTTTCGTCAGGTCAACGTGAACCATATTTCCGGAATCCACTGCCACAAATCGTCGCATCTGTCGTGCGCTTCACGGTGCATTCCGAAACAGAGTAAAGATTTTCCATTTTCCAAGAAGACTTTTGTGGCAATTAAGTTGTTGCTCATTCGCCGCAATCGGAGTATAAAATGAAACCTGTATGGTAATTCCCCATTGCCATAGCGCCTTCCTCCACGTCTCTCCATTCCTGATTTTCCATGGCATTTAAATGCATGCGGGCCAAATTCCGTTCTGGCTCGGCATACACAAGGAGAGAGGTGCGCCATTGAACGTCCGTGTACATACCGCCATTTTCTGTCTTCTCGCAACATTCTATTTTGTTTTCAACACAGGGGCAGCCGAGTCCTTTCCCTTTCGGGCGGTGAACCCCGGCGACACGATGCCTGTTACAACAATCTCACAAAGTGATTCCGGCAAAAAAATTACCGTGGGCAAACCAGGAGGCCGCATTACCGTTCTTGCCTTCTGGGGCGCCGACGTGCCCACAAAAAAACAGCGGTCCACTGATGCGCTGACCCAGCTCCAGCAACTGGCTCCATTTTTCCGGGACAAACAGGTCGACCTGTTGGTGGTCAACGCCCAAGGAGACTCTGCAGAGGTCATAAAAGAGGTCATAGCCGCATCGGGAGTCTCCTCCCCGACATACCTGGATTCGGATCAAAGCGCATACGCCAACCTGGGCCTCCTGGTAATGCCGTCGGTAATGCTCGTTGACAAGGGGGGTAAGGTAATCAATGGATTTGGCTACAGCCGGGAGATGGTAAGCAGACTCAAGGGAGAAATTGAGATTCTGCTGGGCGAAAAAAACAGGGCGCAGTTCGAGGCCGAGCTCCACCCGGTCATGATCGAGAAAAGCAAGGAAGACAAGGATGGCATCCGCCACCTGAGTATGGGACGGGTCTTGGCCAGTAAAGGACAACTCGAGTCCGCCGCCCGGGAATATGCCCTGGCCATCGAAAAATCTCCGAAACTTGCCAGTGCCCATATCGAGCTGGGCTGCGTTCTCGTAGAACTCGGCAAACTGGCGGAAGCGCAAATCGCCGTCGACAAGGGCTTGGACCTGGACCCCAGCTCCTTAGAAGGAGAAATATGTCTCGCGCAGATACGAGCGGCAAAGGGAGAGGTTGCCCAAGCTATTTCCGACCTGCAGCCCATGATTTTTCGAAATAACCGCAACCACCATTTGCATTATGTCCTTGGCACATTCTATGCTAAAAAAGCCGACCACGAAAAAGCATCCCAGGAATTTCGCAAGGCCTATGAATTGTTCCTCCAGCAGACACACGCTGCAGAGTGATGCCGCGACAGTTCAACCGCCAGCACCATTGCCTCAACACTATACAGGATAAAGATGAAAAATCCGCCGGAACACGACGCATCGGACAAACGGTTGCCTTGGAAAAACAGCACAGCGCTCACCATGCTGCTGCTTCTGTTTGCCTCGTTCTTTTCCCCCGAGGCAACATGGGCGGAAGACCCGGAGATACTTTACCCTCCGGCGAAGACCGTCATCCATGCCAAGATTCCGGCAATATCCATTATTGCCCGGCAAAAAGATGATAAAGGGCTCAGCCAGGTGCGGGTCAGAAGCGGCGACATCCTGTATTCACCTCTCGGCATATGGGCTGGACAGGGAGCCCATTATTTACACTTCAACGTACCGCTCAAACCCGGCAAAAATTCTTTTGAGCTTCTCACTTCCGGAAAAAATATCTCCATCACCTACAAGCCGTTGCGCTCCTTATCGACTTTTAACGCAAACGACAAGGACACCTATCTTTTCCACCGCAATGAACTGATCCCCGAAAGCTGCACCCAATGTCACGACCCAAAAAAAATCAAACTTTCAGAAAATCTCAGCGGTGAGGCCCAACCCCTCTGTTTTTCCTGTCATAAAAATATTCTGGGGAAAACCCCATGGCAGCACGGTCCTGCCGTCAACAAGCAATGTCTCGCCTGCCACAAGGAGCCGGGCACGTCATTAAAAATCACCATCCCCGGCGGCAAGGCGGAGAATCTCTGTTTCCGCTGCCACGTCAATAAGAAATCCTGGCTGCAAAAAAGCCATATTCACGGCCCGGTCGGCACAGGGGATTGCACGGTCTGCCATAATCCCCATGGCGACATAGAGCGCTACCAGCTGTGGGCTCCCGGCAAAGACGAATTGTGCGTTGCCTGTCATACGGACAAGAAAAACCTGATCAACGGAAAAAAACCCGTCTACTACGTGCACGGCATCTTAAACGGCATCGGTTGCATCGCTTGCCATGACCCCCATGCCACCGACAATGCTTTTCAACTCTATAAACCTATCAACGAACTCTGCACGGGTTGCCACACAGCCCTCAAGGGCGTCACCAGGGGCCACCCGGTAGGGGGCCACCCTGTGGCCGGGGCAAAAGATCCACGCAGGCCGGAACGTTCGTTCACCTGCACCAGTTGCCACAACCCCCATGGCTCTGATTTCAAATTCCTGCTGATCGGCGATATTCTGGGCGGCCATATCTGCAGTCAATGCCATTACTAACAGGGAAATAGACACATGGCACACTTTATTCCCCGCACGATAATCGCCCTCAAAAAATATCCGCGCGCAAGAGTGTCCGGAGGATTCGTGCGGCGTTGCGCCTGCCTCGCAGCCTGCCTGTTCAGCATTGTTGCTGCTTCCGGCCTTTCTCAGGCGGAGGAGGCAGCAACTTCCATACAGCAACCAATGAGCGTGGTGACCATACTCACCGACGACAACCAAGGCGAACCATTGCGCTTTCCGTCTGCCGTCGCCTTTGATTCGGAACAGGAAGAAATATATGTCATCAATGGCGGCAAGATGGGTTTCGTCATTTACGACAGCGACTTCATCCCCCACCTTTTCCTCGGGGCCGGACGAGGCATTGATTCTCCGCAAAGCATTTTCTTCGACACCAGGGATGGAAACGT
>VMSS01000211.1 GCA_013791995.1 Desulfurivibrio sp.
AAGATGCGCTCGATGCCGACATGAGCGGCAACTACACCATCAGCTACATCGACAACCTTGCCAGTACCATCAACAAAGCCGCCTTGAGCGTGACTGCCAACGCTGTAACCAAGACCTACGACGGCACGCTCTCGGCCACGGGCACGGGTACGGTCGGTGCCATCGCCGGTGCCGGTGATGTGGTTAATAACGGTGGAAGCCAAGCCTTCCTCGACAAGAACTTCGGCATTGGCAACAAGATTGTCCGCGCCTCAGGAGTTACGATCAAAGATGCGCTCGATGCCGACATGAGCGGCAACTACACCATCAGCTACATCGACAACCTTGTCAGTACCATCAATAAAGCCGCCTTGAGCGTGACTGCCAACACTGTAACCAAGACTTATAGCGCGACCGATCCGCTGCTGAGTTACGCTACCAGCGCCTTCCAATCCGCTGACACTGCGGCCACCGTATTGAGCGGCGCACTCAGTCGCGCGGCGGGCGAGAGCGTCGCGAGTGGACCTTACGCCATCAGCCAGGGCAGCCTGGCTGCGAACAGCAACTACAGCATCGCTTTTACCGGCAACACTTTCACAATCACCCCAGCATCGCTGAATGTTGCCGCAAACCCCCAGAGCAAGCTCTTCGGCGCGAGTGATCCGGCGTTGACCTTTAGCACTACGGGGCTGGTAAACAACCCGGCACTCGGCATTGCCGACACCGCAGATAGCGAGCTCTCGGGCGCGCTCACGCGCGTCCCCGGCGAAAGTGCCTTGGGCGGGCCATACGCCATCACCCAGGGCAGCCTTGCGGCTAACAGCAGTAATTACATCCTTGGTTTCACGCCCAACAATCTCATCATCATCGGTGCTGCTGCCGAGCCGGTTTTGGGTTTCAATCCGGTGCAGGTTGTTTTTGCCGGAGTAATTAATAACGAGTTCTACTACCGTCCCGGGAACTTCTGGCATATCTCTATGAATACAAACAATGCTGATCCTGGATTCGACGTGATGAGAGGGACGAACGATTTCAACTCACGTTTGAATCGTTTCGAGTCTGATTTGGGGGGGGATTTTTTTGAAACATGGTCTTTCCCGCAGCAATTCGAGAAAGACGATGAGAAATAAGTTGTTGTTCAGTATTTACCGGGTTTCAGGAGAGGGGGTGACATGCCATCAATGATTCGCTGTATGGTACTTGCGGTGGCGATGCTGCTGGCATCGGCGCCTTGCTTTGCCCAGACAGAGACCGAGCATTTCGATATTGATCGTTTCAAGATCGAAGGCAATACGCTGCTCAACCCCGATGAGATAGAAGCGGTGCTCAAGCCCTTCACCGGCAAAAACCGCGAGTATGGTGACGTGCAGCGCGCCATCGAAGCTCTCCGGCAGCACTATCGCACCGAAGGGTTCAGCGTGGTGTGGGTGGTCGCTCCCGAGCAGGATCTCGACCAGGGGGTAGTCACGCTGCGGGTCATCGAAACGCGGATCGGCAAGGTCACCATCCAAGGCAACCGGTTTTTTGATGATTTGAACATCCGCTCCAGCCTTCCGGCGCTCAGGGAGGAGGTTTCGCCCCGAGCGGGGGATATCTCAGCGAATGCGCAGCTTTGCAATGAGAATCCGGCCAAGCAGGTGGATGTGGTGCTGCGCCCCGGCGAGAAACAGGGCGTGGTGGACGCCAACGTCGACGTCATCGACGTTCGGCCGCTCAAGGGATTCATGACCTTTGACAATACCGGCAACCCGCAGACGGGCGACTTTCGGCTCGGCGTCGGCATGCAGCATGCCAACCTGTTCAACCGCGACCACGTTGGCACGTTCAACTACGTTACCTCGCCGGGGAAGTGGGACCAGGTAAGCCTCTACAGCGGGAGCTATCGGCTGCCGTTGTATTCGTTGGGCGATTCCATGGATTTCATCATCGCTTACTCGGATGTAAGCGCCGGCACCGCACAAACCGTTGCCGGGCCGCTCGCTTTCTCCGGTCAGGGCGCTGTTTACGCCTTGCGATATAATCAGTTGCTGAAGCGGCAAGGCGAATATTCGCACCGGCTCGTTTACGGTCTCGATTATCGTGCCTATGAAAACGACTGCACCCTCGGTGATTTCGGCGAGGACGGCTGCGGACCAGCTGCGGTGGATGTCACCGTGCGGCCCGTGAATCTGGCATACAGTGGCAATTGGGCAAAGCCCGGGCGGATCTCCGATTTTTATGTTGCCTTATCGCATAATATTCCTGGGGCCCATAATGGGCAGGAGAGTGATTTCAATGCGGCACGGCCGAGTGCGAATGGCGGGGATGGGGCTTCTTCCCGTTACACAATCCTTCGCTTTGGCGCCAGCATAGTAAAGGCCTTTGAGAGCAACTGGCAAGTCCGCGCCGCGTTCAACGCACAGTACACCGATGATGCCCTTGTCTCCGGCGAACAATTTGGCATTGCCGGCGCGACCTCCGTTCGGGGCTTTCTGGAGCGCGAAATTGTCCGTGATACCGGCTATTTCGCCAACCTCGAAATCTATACGCCCAACCTGGCGGGTGAACTGATCCCCGGTGAAGGGAACCTGCGTGGCTTGCTGTTTTGTGACCTCGCCAAGGCTGCCAACAATCCGTTGGCCGGGGAAGCTGAACAAGACACCTCCATAGCCAGCATTGGTGCTGGTCTTCGCTGGAACATCAAGAGGAACTTCAACCTGCGCTTCGACTTGGCGCGGGTAATGGACGAAGGCGGAAGCAAGCAGTCCGGTGATTATCGCGGGCACATCTCGGTTTATTGCGGCTTTTAGTTTCAGCTTGTTATCTGTTGGGGCAGTGGTTTGGTCTTTTTGCCCCGAACCTATCGCTGGGCTGGCTTTGGCGATAGGTTGCTGCTGGTCACGTCAGAGATCAGACAGGGTGCCATTTTTTCCATCTCCCACCTCCTCTTTACATCCAGCATCCGAAGTCCTATTGTAATACATAAGAAGCAAAAAATAACTGAGCAACAGGAGGAGAAACCATGCATAGCAAAGAGGAACTGTGTGAAAAGATCAAGGCGGTTTTCCCGGAAATAGGCGCCTGCGGCATCAACCTCAAGGTTGAGTATGACGAGCAGAACAAGGCCTGGGCTGTTGATCTCAAGAAGGACCAGCACGAACTCAAGACTTTTCTGGAAGATTCCGAAGCGCAGCAATGCATGGACGGCAAGCAATGTGTGTCGTTGGGGCTGCAGATCGGTCAGCTCAGGAAGAACATTGAACAACTGTGACCGGGGCAGCACTTCTGGTGCGGATTGCCGTAAAAAGGTTTTTATCCATTAATCACAAGAGGAGGGATAACCATGGCAGAAAAAATCCAATGGCGAACGGAAATGGACGATGCCCTGTGTCAGGGCCAGAAAGCGGGGAAGCCGATCCTGCTCGATTTTTTTAACCCCAATTGAATTGGCTGCCAACAGATGGATACAGTTACGTATCCCGAAAGCAAGGTAGTCCGCTTCATCGAAGAAAATTTTATCCCGCTCCGCATGCCCTCCGACAGCAAGCCCCATTCGGAGAAATTCAACATCAAGTGGACTCCTACCTTGATAACCTTGAGCCCGGAGGCCCAGGAGCATCACCGAACTGTGGGGTTCTTCGGGCCTGAGGAGTTGATTCCTTCGCTCATGCTGGGACTGGGTAAGTATCATTATGAAAATGACAGGTTTGATGAAGCGCTGGTCCGTCTTGAGCAACTGGTGGACGGATATGGCAAAAGCGGCAGCGCGCCGGAGGCTATCTTTCTGGTCGGCGTTTGCAACTATAAGCGGTCGCACGATGCCAAGCCGCTGAAGGCAGCTTATGAAAAGCTGAACGCTGCTTTTCCTGACAATGAATGGACCAAGCGCGCGTATCCCTATCGGCTTCTCTGATATACGACGTAACGGATCAGCCGGCTGCCGCCATGGCTCCCGGCTGATCCGTGTGTCGGATCGTGCAAACAATTTCCTGTCACCGGGGGGAGGATCAGGAAAGACTTATGAACGAAAATAACTACGACTGTATCATAATCGGCGCTGGCCCTGGCGGCTTGCAGGCCGCCATCCATCTTGCCCGTTATAATCGCAAGGTCGTTCTTTTCGACCAGGGTGGCGGGCGCACCCGTCATGCCCTGCACATTGAAAATTATCTCGGCCTTGAAGCCACCTCCGGTAAAGAGCTCGTCGATACCGGCATCAAACAGATCAAATCATTCGGCGCTGAATTCAAACGGGAGCATGTTTCCTCTGTGCAGTCCGGGAAGGGCTTCACTGTTATCACAGATAAGGGCCAGTACCAAGCGCCGTATGTCATCGTCTCGGCAGGAGCTGTGGAAAATCCTCCGAAGATCAAAGGGATGAACAGATTCTTCAGCCGGACGATTTTTACCTGTGTTGACTGCGACGGGTACCACACCACCGGCAAGAAACTCGTCATCCTCGGCGATTCCCTCGACGCCATGCGTCTCGCTTTTGCCATGAAGCAGATGTTCACTCCGGACATCACACTCATACTCCCGGACGGGATCATGCCGGAGGACCATGCCGAACTGCTGGCCGAGGATGGCATTACCTTTCTTGTCGGTGTTCCGGAAGAGTTTTTCGGCGATACGGCCTTGACCGGGGTGAAGCTGGCAGACGGGCAGAAGGTTGCCTGCGAGATGGTCATGCTCAGCTATGATTATACTGTAAACGATTCCTGTCTTGCCGGACTCTCCCTTGATCGGGAGGGCAACGGTGGTCAGCTTTCCACTGATCCTTTCTGCGAAACGTCTGTTAAAAACCTGTTTGCCCTGGGCGCCCTTAAGACAGGTAAGGCTCAAGCCATTATTGCCGCCGGTCAGGGAGCTATGGTGGGCATCGAGATCAACCATCGTCTGCTGGAGCTGTGACCGGGTCTGATTTGGCTTGTGATCCGATTTTTTTCTGTACGTTCTGACAAAGATTTTTTTATTTTCTCCGGGCGATTCGGAATTTTCCCTGCCCATCGGCCATGAACCATCCAAAACAAGGAGGAACATCATGAAACGTCAGGTCGAAATGGAAGCAACCATGCTTCGTGCGCACCGGGAATTTTTGGAAAATCTTGATAAATCCCTCAATCTTGTGGCTCAGGATATCGACGAGGCCAAGGAGATGACGCATATCTGTACCGATGAGTGGTGCCTGGCCACCGAGGGAGTGCTCGATGAGCTGGCCAAGGTCATCTTTGCGATCAGCGAACCGCGTTGGCTCTCCACGGAAGATTCCAAAAAGCTTAGCGATTTGCGCCATCGCATCCACGATCTGTACGCCCGTTACAAGGCAGTCAAAAAATAGCGAAGGGAGCCAGAGATCATGCCATTGGACATCCATCTGCTTATTGGCGGCGAAGCCGGCCAGGGACTGGTAACTATTGGCCAGTTGCTCGGTAAGGCGCTGGTCCGGGCCGGCTATGAGATTTTTGTCAGCCAGAGTTATCATTCCAGAATACGCGGCGGGCATAACACCTTTTCCATCCGGTTGGGTAGGGGGCCATTTTTTGGGCCCCGCGAGTCCATTGATATCCTGGTGGCGCTCAATGCGGAAACCGTGGAGTTGCATCGCGGCCAGCTGAACGACCAAGCGTTGCTTATTGCCGATTCTGCTTTTGCTCCCGACCTGCCGGGGACAATTTCGGTGCCTTTTGCCGAGCTTGGTCCGGAGCACCTCTGGAACACCGTAGCCCTTGGCCTGCTTGGCAGGATTCTGGACCTTTCCTCTGATTCGCTCAATCAGTCCCTGGAGGCGAAGCTTGGCAAAAAACATCCGGAAACCCTTGTTGAAAACAGGGAATCATGGAGAAAAGCCGGGAGTGGGCTGCAGCCCATGCGCCAAAGCATGGTTTCACCCTGGCTGGCGGCGTTCCCGCAGCGGACCGTCTTTTGCTGAACGGCAACCAGGCCATTGCCTTGGGCGCTCTGGCCGGAGGCCTCAAGTTCTGTGCCTTTTATCCCATGACCCCGGCCACCTCCATTGTCCTTGAGCTGATCGCCCATGCCGAGGCGATGGGCTGCGTGTTTGAGCAGGCGGAGGATGAGATTGGTGCCATCAATATGGCCATCGGCGCTGCCTATGCAGGAGCGCCTAGCATGGTGGCCACCTCGGGCGGCGGATTTGCCCTGATGGCCGAAGGGGTGAGTCTGGCAGCCATGACCGAAACGCCGGTGCTTGTCGCAGTTGCCCAAAGACCTGGACCTGCCACCGGCATGCCCACCCGCACCGAACAGGGGGATCTGGAATTTGTCCTCCATGCCGGGCACGGTGAATTTCCCCGGGCAATTTTTGCTCCGGGCAACATCGAAGAGTGCTACCATCTCACTCGGCACGCATTGGTTATGGCCGAGCGGTCTCAATCTCCGGTTTTTATCCTGACCGACCAGTTCCTGGCCGATTCGGCCAGACCTGTTGTGCCGTTTGACATGGAGGCCATTACTCCCGTGGTGGCGGGGGTTGAGCCAAGTACGGTGACGACCCCTTACCAGCGGTACCGACTCACGGAAAACGGTATCTCGCCACGCCTTCTGCCCGGCATGTCGACGCATCTGGTGGTGGCGGACAGCGACGAACATGATGAAGACGGACATATTAGCGAAGATCACGGTGTGCGCATCGCCATGATGGATAAGCGGCTCCGGAAAACGGATATTCTCACGCAGGAGGCCATTGCACCCTCTCTTGATGGAGAAAAAGGTGCGGAATTCCTGCTCGTCAGCTGGGGCTCCAGCCAGGGACCTGTGCTTGAGGCCGTGGCTCTTCTGCGTGGGCAGGGGAGGAGAGTCGCCAGCTTGCATTTTTCTCAGGTCTGGCCCTTGGTTCCGGCCCAGTTTCTTGACATACTCC
>VMSS01000080.1 GCA_013791995.1 Desulfurivibrio sp.
TCGGCAGGCGCCAGCGACGGCATCGGCCCGAACATAACCTCGCCATTCATCCGGCACCCCAACGATATCGTGCTGCCGAACACCAAGGAATACAAGAATTACACAGCCTACAGTGTGCAGGCTCCCATAGGCCGAACCACGGTGCCGGCATCTTCCAGCGGTACCGTAACCCCCGGCACCGATGTCGTAACCTGCCTCTCCTGCCACATGGCCCACGCCAGCCCGTATCCGGACATGCTTCGCTGGGATTACACCCAGATGAACGCGCACCAGAGCGGTGATGTCAACACGGGCTGCTTTACCTGCCACACCACCAAGGATAGTTGATTCAAAACGGGCACGGCTGTGTGACGTCCAGGGAGACCTGTTCGGAATCTGCCTGTATTGTTACCTTGTAATGGGTTTTCCTGCCTCGTCCCCACTCTTTTTCTTGAAGACCCGGATCTCCACATCGACATCCAGTTCCAACCGGTCGAGTGCCGCCACCTTACCCTTGGTCGCCCGATCGATGTTCCAGTAATAGGGGGTCATGGCCAACAGGTCCATGATTTCCTGATTGGATTCAAGAGCAAGCGGGTAGGTGATCCGCGCCACCGTGGCAGGAGCAAAAAGCGCTTCGGCCTTTTCGGTGATCGCAGGGGGGGCGTGCTCCCGGGTGACCGGATAGATGATCTCCCGCAGACCGTTGAGGTGTTTCGGCCCGGGGCTTACGAAGATGAGGCTGCCGCTTCTTTTGAGGATTCGGGCAAATTCCGGGATGTTGGCAGGGGAAAAGACATTGAGCACGATATCCAGAGAAGCATCCAGATAGGGCAGATCGTTGATGCTGGCCACGAACCACCCCATGCTTCGGTCCCGCTGGGTGGCGAAACGGACGGCAAACTTGGAAACATCGACCCCGTGGTACTCCATCACCAGCTGCGGACCACTGCCATGGGCCATGGCCTCTTTAAGGCGCGCAAGATAAAAACCTTCGCCGCAGCCGGCATCAAGCACGCTGCATTCGCTGTCGCGGGCCAACCCCGCAAGCACACTGGCGACACCCTCGTTGATCCCGTCGGAGATCCGGTTGTAGTACCCCAGCTCCAGGAATCGTCTCCGGCTTATGACCATCTCCGGGTCGTCTCCCGGCTCTTTAGAATGTTTGTTGTGGGCAAGCACCAGATTGACATACCCCTGGCGGGCCGCATCGAAGCAGTGCAACGCAGCGCATTGGTAGCCGGAAGGTGTTTCAAGCAGCGGTCCCCGGCAAACGGGGCATTGGAGAATGGAAGTCATGTGCGCATCCTTACCATTGGGGCCCGATTTCATGTGCGCAGATGCATCGGGGTTAAGCTGTCTTGGTGGGGGAAGTCCGGTGAGCAACAACGCCCAGCCGCTGTTTGACTGTGGCCGGATTCCAGGCACATCTTACTCGATTATGAGAAATAAATCTGTTCCGGAGTCGGCTCTGGCTTGTAATTCGGGTTCTTGCGCCTCCCGCTTCTCTCGTTTGCGCACCACCTTGACATTCCCCTCTCTCCTGCCAATAGTTGTACAATAAGGATTAACAATTACCCCTGGAGGTTATCATGCATATCACCATCAAAGAAAAAGCAGAGGCGATGCTGAACAACAAGCTGGCACCGGGTCAGTTCCTTCGGGTCTTTGTCAAGGAAGGGGGGTGTGCCGGGTTAACCTACGGCGCCGCAATTGCTGCGGAGATGCAGCCCGGCGAGAGTGTGGTTCATACGGCGGGCGCGATCCGGGTTGTCACCGATGCGGCCAGCGTGCAGTTTATCGACGGTCTGGTCATCGATTACTCCGAAGAGCTGATCAACGGCGGCTTGCAGTTCACCAATGCCAATACGAAAACCACTTGCGGCTGCGGCCAGAGCTTTAATCTGCAAGGTTTCCCCAAGATCGAAGGCGGTACGTGCAAGACCTGACCCACCCCGATTACCCCGAACGTTGCGACAGGGGCTGAGCGGCGCGAAAATCCGGGAGGGTTCTGAAAAAAACAGTGCCCCGGCAAATCGCTTTTTTCGAAAATACCGCTTTACTTCTTCTCATGGGAAGGATTAGACTAAAGTCAATGAGGGAGTGCCTAACCTTACATTACAAAACGGCAGCCACAACGCTCGTATACTTTATGTGGGGCTACTCCTCAGGAAGCAGGGTCGATTCTTCGGCCCTGTTTTTTTGTAGAGCCGCAGCACCACTTGCCCGCCCCCTATTTCCCCGTTAGCCATTGTTTGTAGAAATCAGCATGAAAGCCGACCACAAACGCGTCGCCGATCCGCAAGGTTGGGGCGCGCAGATTGCCGCTTGGCCCCATAACCTGCTTGAGTATCGTCTCCTTGTCGTCCTGCTGCGGATTCAGTACTGAAACCATTTTACCTTTGGCCACGGTGATCTTTGCCGCCTTGCGCAACAACTCCCAGGCAGCCGCATCATCCATTCGCACCGTGCGGGCGTCAACCACCTCGCCCATCACTCCATTTCCCAGCTCAAGAGCCTCCTGAGCATTCCGGCAGGATGCTCATCCCTTACGAAGATACGCCCAATCAATTTTCATGATGTTCTCCTTTTTTGATGTGAAATATACATCTTGTGACCAGTTGGTACTCTCTGTTTTCCTTGTGGCGGAATTCAGCGAAGGAAAGACAGGATACACCCTTCGACAGGCTCAGGGCGAACGGAAAGGGAAAATAAATCATATCGACAGATGCAGGGCGAACGGACGGGGGGAATCAGTCATATTAGAAAAAAATCCGTTCATCCTGAGCCTGTCGAAGGATTGCTTATGCCAAGGATTGCAATACAAGGATTTCCCCATACCATGATTACAGCAAACTGAAAATATCGCAGCCCCTCTCTACGAAATCAATCAAAACATCTTTGCGATAGACAGCAGGTGTTATTCAAAATTATACTCGCCGTTTCCGTCAACATGGTTCAGTAAAACAAAACACAGGACACACCCTTCGACAGGCTCAGGGCGAACGGAAAGGGAAAATAAATCATATCGACAGATGCAGGGCGAACGGACGGGGGGGAATCAGTCATATCAGAAAAAAATCCGTTCATCCTGAGCCTGTCGAAGGATTGCTCATACCAAGGATTGTCCTTTTTATGATTACAGCAAACTGAAAATATCGCAGACATCCTCCCTGAAAAATCACCCCAAACACCCCTGCTTGACAAGGCAAATCCGCGCGCGAGACAAAAAAGTCCCCCCAAAAGTTGCAATTATGGCTGGATTAAGGTTTCATAAGGGGTGATGTGTATACAAAATCAGAAAAAATCAGTCTCACCACGAAAGATAAATCTCCGCAGTAAGCCCATGGTGCCCCTGGTGAGCAAAAATATCCGCTCCCGTCTCAAGAGAGTTGTGCTCCTGCGCCCTTGTCTTTGGCACACCGCTGTCGCGCTTTTTCTTTTTACTCTGTTCCTCCTGCCGGCAGCATCCACGGCCAGGCCCGTCCAGCATGGCAGCCGTTACAACGTGCTCTATATCTGGGACAACGACCTGAGCAACCTCCAGGATTATAAGGAGGAACTGGAAACCCAGCTCGGCGGCGAGGTCGGCAAACGGTTACGGCTTATCCAGCGCGGCGACCAGTACGGGATCATCTACGACTGCAACACCACTGCCCTTGCCGCCGCAAAGTTGGCGATCCGCCACAGCATCCTCCTCGACAAGGTCGAGTTGGGCGACGCCAGGGCCATCAAGGATGAAGACTACCACGAGCTCTACAACGTCTCCTACGGCCACGGTGCCAACCTTGAGGCGCTGAGCAAACAGTACAAGATCATCAACAGCTATCTCGGGGCAGAGGTCGGCAAAGATCTTTTTATCGAAAAGAGCAGCGACGGCAAATACACCCTGATTTATCGCAGGCAATCGGATAAGCAATCGGCCATGTGGGTGGCCCGCAAGCACGCCAAGATCCTGAAAAAAATCCACCTCTCCGCTTCCATCACCCGGGAGGACAACAACGAGGTGGTTTTCGGCGAATCGAGCCTCCTGGACCACGAGGAAAAGGAGAAGGAAGCCGCACCGGCGGTATTCGTGCCGGAAGCGGTCATGGTTCCTAAGAAAAAAATCCCATGCGAACCGGTTCCCCTGCTCGTCGAGGTCAAGAAAAAAAGCTTCAGCGAAACCGTTGTCAGCCGCTGCAGCAACCTGGAAAAAAAGCTTGAGGAGTATATTAATGGCTTGCGGCGCACAGGCAAGGTCGCCAAGGATGAAAGAACCGGCTGGCTGGTCATTGATCTGACCAAGGGGGAAACCATTGTCGATATCAATGTCGACAGCCCCTACCAGGCGGCGAGCATGATCAAGCCGCTCATCGCGCTGGCCTATTTTCATCGGTTCAAGGAGGGGAAACTGAAGTATACCTCCAAGGCGAGGCGGAAAATGGAGGCGATGATCCAGCGCAGCAACAACGGTGCCACCAATTGGGTCTTAAAACAGGTCGGCGGCCCGAGAGCGGCGCAGAAGATTCTCAGCAAACATTATGCCCACCTGCTCAAGGAAACCAGCCTTGTCGAATACATCCCCAACGGCGGGAGAACCTACCGCAACAAGGCCTCGGCCAAGGATTACGGCCGCTTTCTGGTTGCGCTCTGGCGCAAGGAACTCCCCCAAGGCAAAGAGCTGCGACGGCTGATGGCCCTGCCCGGCCGAGATCGGCTCTACTCCGGCACCCCGATCCCGAGGGGAACCCTGGTCTACAACAAGACCGGCACCACCGCGAAACTCTGCGGGGATATGGGAATCCTGGCCCCCAAGGGGCAGAATGGCCGTCGCTATCCCTATGTGGTGGTGGGGATCATTGAGAAACAAAAAAAGGCGAGGAACTACGGGCGCTGGAAGATGGCCCGGAGCAAGGTGATTCGCCATGTTTCTTCCATGATCTATCAGGAGATGAAGGCCAACTACAATCTGCTCTGACAGATTTCCGCATCATCAAACAGGACGCAAATCCCCCCGATCAAAAAACAATCTGATTACCACTAATCTTCAGTCAGTTTTTTTCCGTCATTCCGGAGAAAGCCGGAATCCAGAGAAATTAGCTCCCTTGCCTGGATTCCGGCTTTCGCCGGAATGACTTGTTCGCAAGTGAGCCTTTGATACAAAATACGGACAATCAACTGGTTGACGCATGGCACCAACGTGCCGGCTGAAGTTCGATGGTAATCAGAAAAAATAATCCGATAGATGGCAAAGAAGACATTGCCGTAGAATATCAAGTCTGGAAGAGATACAATCTTTCAGAATTTCGCAGGCTCGCTTTCCTGCTGGAACCGTGCATGCTTTGAAAGGTGTTGTGAATTTTGCCTAAGAAATTATTTCCGAAAAAAAAGGGGCGCAGGGGACACCGTTGGACCCTGCGCCGGATCGCGGTGGCGGCAACGCTTCTGGCCCTGGTGGTCTTTGCTTTGTACGTCATCTATCTGGACAAGGTGATCCGCCAGAAATTTGACGGCAAGCGCTGGGCCCTGCCTGCCGTTGTCTATGCCCGGCCCCTGGAGTTGTATCCCGGCCTGGTGTTCACTCCGGCCATGCTGGCCGAGGAA
>VMSS01000174.1 GCA_013791995.1 Desulfurivibrio sp.
CCCACGCCCAGCCAGAACAGATAGGGATAGGGACTGAGCGCATTGACCAGAATTCCGCGCCGAAGCGGGTGCGATTCCGGCCTGACCTCAACAACCACTTCCTCTGTTTTTCGTAATTCCCCCACACCCATATAGATCACCAGCATGCCCCCGATCACAGCCAAAACGCCGGGCAGCATGCTATCATGACCCAGGTGCCCCAAGCCCAGCACAACAAGGGCGATGATGGGCAGGTCGGTGACAAGGGGGGCCAGGGCCACTCTGATTCCGGCAGCCACCCCGCGACGCAGGGTTTCCGAGATAACCAGGGCCAGAAGCGGGCCAGGAGAAAAACCGGCGCCCAGCCCAAGCAAGGCCCCGGTGGCGAGATAATACAGCATGGGGACTCCTGTCTGCGCCGAGCTAAAAGAAGGGACGTTACAGCAATTCTCGTTCGCGGTGAGCCTGTCGAACCGCAGTTCCTTTGCCACCCCGTCCTTCGACAAGCTCAGTCCGAACGATTATTGTTCTTGCAGGTTCTTTAATGAAACGGTTGCCTACAGGTTGAACACGGCAACGGCATCCTGATATTTATCGACGGATTCTTCGATAATCAACCGCATGTTGGCTTCAAAATTCGGCACCTCGGGCAACTCATCTTTCATGCTCTCATAGGCCAGCACGTCAAAAAAGAAATCCCCGGAATTGCCGGTATCATATTCGGTAAGATGAACCAGATGATTGGCCAGATAGATGATTTTGACCCCCAGCCTTTTTGACTGGGCCTGGGACATGTCGTGGTGCAGACCAACCGGAACGGTAACCGCCTCGGGCAAGCCCCATTTTTCCAGCAAGGCCCTGCCCACCTCGGCATGGTCCGTGTGCAGCAGGCTGCGTTCCACGGTGAGCAGATCATCCTGCTCGTCGCTTTCATCCCGGTTGTAGCTTTCCACTTGCAGGGGCCGGTCGAGGATCACCTTGCCCACGTCGTGGAGCAACCCGGCCGTGTAAATGGCCGAGGTATCCCTGGCCTTAGCGTAGCGGGCAATGATATTTGCCAGAATGGCAACGGCAAAGGAGTGACGCCACAGCTCGCCCCGACCAAGGGCATACGCCGCATGAGGGGATCTGAGCAACCCCACCGATGCGCTGGTGATGGAGATGATCTTGACCGCGTCCACCCCCATGCGGACGATGATATCCTTGACCGAGGTGATTTTCTTCATGTGGCCGAAATAGGCGGAGTTGGCCATATGCAGCATGTTGGCGGTGAGGCCCGGGTCCTGCTCTATCTTTTCCGACAACTGCGGAATGGAGCAATCCGAGGCATGGGCCATGGAGAGCACGTCCAGCGCCACCTCCGGGCACGGGGCAATCTTTTCAACATCCCTGACATACTCTGCGGCTACATCCATCATCGCTTTTCCCGGTTCAAAAAGTCTGGGTAGGCCCATGGCGCACGACGGGCAAATGGAAACAATACTCGTTGCGAGTATCACATATCCGGACGCGGTTGTAAATAATTAGGAATTGCTGCGAAATTACCATCACCGTTGATACTGTTGAGAGATATTTGCACCGATACCTCACCGTAGCTTGACATGACCACCTGGATGCTTATTTTTGACGCACATTGGTGTTTTCGCCAAAACAGAACCATTCCCGGCAGCAGGCACAATCGCCCTCAACGCCTCAACGAAACAATTTCAGAGAGAGTACAGATGAGTTCAGAAAAAACCACCCCCCAGACAGAGACCAAGGAATTCCAGGCCGAAGTAAAAAAGATGCTCGATATCGTGATCCACTCCCTCTACACGGAGAAAGAGATATTCCTGCGCGAATTGATCTCCACCGCCGCGGACGCTCTGTAAAAATTCCGGCACCAGAGCGTGGTGGAGCAGGAGGTCTTCGACAGCCACATGCCCCTGGAAATTACCATCGATTTTGATGAGACGGCAAACACCCTCACCATCACCGATAGCGGCATCGGCATGGACCGGGGCGAACTGGAGGCAAATCTCGGCACCATCGCCCATTCCGGATCCAAAACGTTTTTCAGCAAACTTACCGAGACGGACCGCAAGGATGTGAACCTGATCGGCCAGTTCGGCGTGGGTTTTTATGCCGCCTTCATGGTTGCTAAAAAGGTTACGGTCAAGTCACGCTCCTTCCGCATGGACGACATGGGCCACGAATGGATCTCCGACGGCGGCGGCACCTTCACCATCGCCATGTGCCCCGGCATCCGGCGCGGCACCAGCATCGTCCTCGAACTCACGGACGAGGCCAAGGAGTATGCCAACGAGCAGACCATCCGGAGGATCATCAAACAGTATTCCAGCTTTGTCCCCTTCCCCATCAAGCTCAAGGACGAAGCAATCAACACGGTGCAGGCCATCTGGACCCTCGGAAAAAGCGAGATCACAGAAGAAGCCTACACCGAGTTTTACAAATTCATTGCCAATGCCTTTGACGAGCCCCTGGCCAAACTCCATTTTTCCGCAGATGCCCCCCTGGCCATCAAAACCCTGCTCTTCATCCCCAAAGAAAATTTCGAATCCATGGGTTTCGGCCGCATGGACCCGGGGGTCAATCTTTATTGCCAGCGGGTGTTGATCGAGCAGCACAGCAAAACCATCCTCCCCGAATGGCTACGCTTCCTGCGTGGGGTCATCGACAGCGAAGACCTGCCGCTCAATATCTCCCGCCAGGCCTTGCAGGACAGTGCGCTGGTCGCCAAGATCAACAAGGTGGTGACCAAGCGGGTGCTCAAGTTCCTGGAAGAGCTGGCCAAAAGCGAACCGGAGAAGTACACCGAGTTCTGGAAAAACTTCGGCATGTTCATCAAGGAAGGGGTGATCTCAGATTTCGCCTACCGCGAAGAGGCTGCCAAGCTTCTGCGCTTCGAGTCCTCCAAAACCGAAGACGGGATCTTCACCTCCCTGGCCGAATACGTGGAGCGCATGCCCGAGGGGCAGAAAGAGATCTTCTACATCAACGGCCCCAGCCGGGAAGCCATTGAAAACGGCCCCTACATCGAGGCGTTTAAAAAACGCAATATCGAGGTGATCTACACCCTGGAGCCCATCGATGATTTCGCCATGAGTCACCTGAGCATGTTTGACGAAAAGAAACTGGTTTCCGCCGACCGCGGGGATCTCAATCTTCCCGAAGCAGCGCCGGAGACCGATGCGGATAAGGAAAAAGCGCAAGCCGAGGCCATGCCGGAATCAGACTCCACGACCCTGACCAGTTGGATGAAAGAGGTCTTGGGCGAACAGGTGAAAGAGGTCATCGCCTCAAAACGCCTCACCGACAGTCCGGCCATGGTGGTCAACCCCGACGGCTTTGTCACCAGCAGCATGGAACGGATCATGCGCGCCTCGGGCCAGGGTCTCCAGCAGTTCGGCGGCAAGAATCTCGAAATCAACACCACCCACCCCCTGATCAAGGGCTTGGCCGGACTGAAAGAAAAAGATGCAGAGGTGGCGTCAAGCGTGGTGGAACAGATCTTCGACAACGCCATGATCCAGGCCGGGCTTATGGTGGAGCCGAGAAACATGGTGGCGCGCAGCTACAAGATTTTAGAGCGGCTGGTGGGGAAATAATCGCGAACTGAAAAAAAGGGCGGCTGAAGAAAACGCTTCAGCCGCCCTTTTTTGCCTCAACACATCACATCTGCCTCAGGTTATCTGCCCAGTATGGCGTCCACTTCCGCCTGGGTGAGAACCTGGGCAACGTAGTTGCCTGCCCCGATTATATTCTCTATGTTTTTCACATAGGCCCGCAGATGATCCTTGGAGCCATCCACCAGATGGGTGTACATCGTCTGCAAAGCAGCTTCATCGGTATACGTCAGGCCGCATTCACCCGCGCCGATACCGTTATCGGTTTCCACAATGATTTTTGGGCATCCGACAATATCAAGCATATCCAGCTCTTCAATAAAGGCGCCGACATACAGACCCTCCAGCAGCCCCTGTGAACCCCAGTTCACCAGAGCATTGAATTTTTCGGTAAAGTACCAGCCATAATCAGCGCCGGTGAAAACGCCGATGCTCGCCGGCAGGTTATTGGCATCCGGATTGGGGTCGGGAATTCCGTATTTCGCCAGCATATCACGCACCGTATCGGTGTGGGTCTGCTCCGAAGTCTCCCCAATGTTTGAAAAAGTGGCAGCAGTGGGATATATTTTGCTCAAGGTCAGATAGACGTCACGGGCGAGTTTTTCTTCCTCCCGCATGAAAATAAGATGCGTCTCTTCCCCGATGTCGAGTACTCCGGCCTGCACGGACAAGGGCGCGATCACGCTGACCAGCCAACAGACAAGCAGCATTGTTGTTTTTTTCATTTTGTTCACCTTTCTGTTTGAGTTCATCTGATTTTTTTAAACAACCGACTCCCGACCCAAAGGACGCATCTTTTATAGCAGCCGGCGATCGTATTGATAATCAATATCACAAAAGGCTCCATCTGCAAATTAGGCATATTGTCGCACCAAACCGTACTGCCGGTTCTTGGCACCGCCGACTTCATGATCGCAACGATAACGAATCAGCAGGAAATATGTGTGGGGATTGGTGATAAAAAGAAAATGGCGACCGAAGAAAACGCTTCAGCCGCCACTTGTTGTTGGAATACTATGATGTTATGGACATCCCTTTACCCTTTCGGGTTCAGGCAAGTTGCCTTGCTAAACATAATTTTTATCAGAATTCCGCATTGACTACTCTCCCTGTCAGGCGCTCGATAAAAGGAAGCACTCCTCGAACTTGCACCTTTCTTCCAAACCTCAATTGCCCTTATCCCGCTTACTTTCCAATGCCTCCACGGCGTCAGGCCCTGCCGCGCCAGAAGGCTTCACATTAAGTCCCTGGCGCAACCCCTGCATCTTTTCCTGAAATTTTTGGATGTACTGTTCCAGCACATCATCGGATTCGATCACGTAGGGGGTGATCATCACCAGAAGCTCAGTCTTGGCGTTGCTCTGTTTTTCATACTTAAACGCCCAACCCAAAAAGGGAATGTCTCCCAGAAAAGGGACCTTGTTCTGAGTGATGTTGTTGTCTTTGCTGATCAATCCACCCATCATGATAGATTGGCCATTTTTCACCGCAAGCTTGGTTTTGAGTTGACGGGTTGAGATGATCGGCGAGGTAATACCGCTTTCCAGATCATTCTTGACCGCCGAACTCACCTGCTGGTCAATGTCAAGAATGACCATTCCATCGTAGTTGATCCGGGGCCGCACTTTGAGGATGGTGCCGGTGTCTTTATACTGCACAGTCTTGTCCACCACCGGATAATCGGTGCTGCCAGGACGTTCGGTTTCCGTGGTAACAATGGGCACCTGGCGGCCCACATTCACCGAGGCTTCTTCGTTATTCAGCACCAGAACTTGAGGAGAGGAGAGCAGGGAGACATCTGCTTTCGTGGCTATGGCGTTAATCAAGCCGACTACATCGTCTGCGCTCCTGAAAACGGAATACGAGAAGCCGCTCTTGATGTTGCTTGCAAAATCAGTCGAAAAAGCCTGACCATATTTCGTGCCATCAATCTTGAGCTGGTTGTTTTTCAAGGCCCATTCAATACCAAATTCCCAGGAATCATCCAGAGTTACCTCGGCCACCATCACTTCGATGAGCACCTGGCGGGGCAGATTGTCCAGCCGTTCCATCAATTTGACCAGTCGGGTGTAATCGGAGGTCAGCGCCCGGATCAGGATGATGTTGCGGCTGTCATCGGCCAGCAGTAACGGTTCTCCCGCAAAATGGAGGCTCCCGCCTTTATTCTTCCTGTCTGTGACGGACCGCGGCTTGGCACTGCTGGGCGGAGAAGCGGCTTTTTCCGTCGTCATCGGTTTGTTCGGTTCATCGATACCGGAGAGGGAAGAGGGCTTGGCAGGCGTCGGTCCCGAATCAAGACCGGTTTTAAGCTGCGTTTCCCCTCCGGTTGGTGTCCCCTCCCCCTCGATCAAGGAATTGACCAGTGCCGCAAGTTCCGAGGCCACTGAATTGCGCACATTATAGAAATAAATGGTGTCCAGCCCTCCGGAAGGGACAACATCCAGATCCTTGATCCAGCGGTCGGTGTTGTCAAGCAACTGCTCGCTCTTGCTGATCAGGAGCAGGGAATTGATCCGCTCCAGGGGGATGATGGAAACCGCCTCGTGTTCCTGAGGGTTCACCGACAAGGCGGTGAGGATTTGCTGCAATTCATCGCGCAGGGCAAAGAGCGAGGCGTTCTCCACCCGAACCATCCGGACCTTGACCGCCGAGAGCGGCGAGATGTCCAAGCGGGACAGGACGCTGACGATATCCAGCACCTTGCTTTCAAAATCACTGACAATGAGGGTGTTCTGGCTGGTGAGATTATAAAGCGTCCCCACTTCGGAGAGATACGGCTCCACCAGTTTCTTGGCCTCGGCCGAAGCAAGATGCACCACCGGGATGATCTGCACCACCAGCCGCGAAGAGGGTTTGAGAGAACCTGACTCGCTCGGCCCAAATATTTGCTGGGGCACACCGCTCTTGGAGGGATGGATGGAATAATAATCCCCTTCGTTGCGCACATCCAGACCGTTGATGTGCAGGACTTTTTGAAACACCCCGAACAACTGGTTCTTGCCGATTTTCTGGGCGGAACGAATGTTGACGCTGCCTTTAACCTTGGGATCGACGATATAATTGATGCCAAGGGTTTCGGAGATGACCTGGATGAATTCGTAGATATCGGCATTGTCGAAGTTGAGCAGGATCCCGTCCTCCCCGGCCTCAACCTTGTGCGGGGCACCGGGGGCCTGCTCCTTTTTCGCCTCCTGCGCAGAGGTGGCGGAGACGCTCATGTCCTTGACCCGGGGCGGCGCGGCAGCACCTTCCTTGCCCGTTTCCTGCGTTTGATTTTTTTCCGGGTTTCTCACGATCTGGCTGTTGATTTCCTGGAGATCGACCCAGGGGCGGGTGGTCGTGGGGCTACAACCCTGGCCTACAACGAGGAGCAGGAGAACAAGCAGAATATGACTGCGGCAAGGCTTCATGGATAGATCCCCTTTGTGGGTTCTGATTTTCATCATCATAAGGGCGGCGGCTCCGGGCGTTTGCGCAGCGGGATTTTCCGCAATTCCTCGTCGCTCGGCGGAGGTGGCGGCTGAAGCTGTTTTCGCGGGGTTGGCAACCGCTGCGGTTCCACCGCCTTTGTGTCTGGCATGACCGGAACAGCCGCGGGTATCTTCCCGGCCGGTATGCGGCTTGGCAGGGATATCGCCCCCTGCCCCCTTTCTTTTCCCTTATCGTACAAGAGTTTGGTTATCTGTTGGCCATCCCGGCTGAAAATAATTTTTTCCGGCAGGATTTCCGTGACCTTGTAGCCATTCACCGTGTCGCCGATCGCAACCCGCAAAAAACCCTGTTTCCTGTCACCAACCCCGCCATCCGGGGAACCCGCCGGACCTCCCAGAGAATAACTGAGCAACGCCTTGGGGTTGGTAGCGGTGATGATGGAGCCGCTGTATTGGATCTTGTCGATCCCGACGTTTGCCGCATTTTGGGCCTGCCCACCTCTGCCGCTCCCGGCGGCAAGACCGCGCTCGGCATTGAACAGATACCCCTGATTGAGATCAGGCAAAACGCCGAGGGACGGCTGCATGCTTACAGTTCTGCCCACCACTGTAACTCTGGCCTCTTTTTTTTCCGTGGGAGCAAGACTGCGCAAAGGGTCATCCCGCCAGGCAGAGACCAACCCCCAGGCCTGAGCCAACAACACCAGCAGAAGCGCAACCGCCATGGCAAGCCGGGTGGTCATATCGCTTTCCCGACCTCCTTGCCTATTTTATAATACCCACGGACATCCAGGGAAATCTTCAAATCCCCCGCCCGAAAGGGCTTGACCGTAAGGCTTTCTATCTTGAAAAACTGCTTGGAACCGTAGCGGCTGTGCAAAAACCGGCCGAGATCGTTCAGCGAGCCGGACATCCGAATCTTGATGGCGATCTCCCCGTGCTCCTTGCGGTCACCCCCCTCTCCTGCCCGCATGGGCTGGATAAACTCCGGTTCCAGGCCGGCGTTGCTGACCTCGGATTGCAGCATGATCTGCATGGCCGAGGCGATCTTTTCTTCATTTTCGCCTTGAAACAGGAAAGATTCAAGCTCTTGCTGCTGACGGACCAGCAGGGCGACCCGATCCTCCATCTCCGGCAACCGCTGGACCGCCTCACGGTACTGGGCCAGCATGACCATGCGGTCCGCCAATTCCTCCTGGCGTGACTCAAAATAGCCCAGCCCCCACCGGCCAAGATTGGCGACCAGCAGGACAACCGCCACCCCCATCAGGAGATACCGTCTGTCAAACCGGTGGATGAACTCCATGATCTGGTTCACGGCAGGGTGATCTCCATCTGGAAATAATTCTTGTTGTTGCGGCGGCTGGTTGATTTAAGGCTCACCTCGCCAAGGTTCTGCAGGCTGGAGGACACTTCGCCCATATCGTTTGCATAGCCGTCAAGATAGAGGATGGCCGCCTCTTTCTTTTCCACCCGGAGCTGATCTAAATAGGCAGAGGGCGGGAGAGTGTTGGTCAGGTTGGTCAACAATGCGAGCAGGTCCGGATTCTTGCCAACCTCCTCCAGTCGGGCGATTTCTTTTTGACTGCGGCTTTCCTTGTTGGCCAGAGCGTTGATCTTTTTCATTGTCGGCTGCAGAGTGGCGATCTCCGCCTCAACCCGGCTGCTGGTCGACTGAAAGCGATACTCCTTAAAGCCCAGCAGCACAACCAGCGCAAACACATTGAGCATGGCCAGTCCGGCAATGCTGAGTTTGAAATAATCAGGCCGCCGGTAGGAGGCGGGCAGCAGGTTAAAGGCTTTGCCGAGGGGAGCCTCAGTCAGCAGGGTGTCACCATCAACAAAACCGCTTTCCGCGGAAGCCTCCGGGCAATACACGGTATCGCAGCCGGTCAGTTCCCTGGCCTCCTCAATGGTCGGCCGGGTCGGGCAGAGCAACCTCCGGCGCAGAACCCCATTGGCAAAGGTCAACAGTGTCGCCATGGTGCCGGGCAGCAGCA
>VMSS01000075.1 GCA_013791995.1 Desulfurivibrio sp.
GTGGAGTTTTCTCTGTCTGATGGGCTATGCGGTCAGCCATTGACCCTTGGCCTGGAGCCGGGAGGCTTCTGCCAGGTAAACCTCGGTCAAAATGAAAACTGCATCAGGCTGCTGCTGGAATGGACACGGGAAATGAAGCCCGGAAAGGCGCTGGATCTGTTCTGCGGCATGGGAAATTTTTCCCTTCCTCTGGCCATGCAGGGCTGGGAAGTGACCGGTATGGACATGCAGCGCTCCACCATCCGCAGCGGTGTGCGCAACGCCGCGACAGCCGGCCTTGCCGACCACTGCCAGTTCAGCCAGGAAAGCGCCACCAAGGCGGCCCGGCGTCTGCTCGTCGAAAAGACACCCTTTGACTGCCTTCTGCTAGACCCGCCCCGATCCGGCTGTGCCGAGATCATTCCGCTGTTGCCCGGCCTCAATGCCAAACAGATCATCTACATCTCCTGCGACCCGGCCACCTTGGCTCGCGATCTGGTTGGCCTCACCAAGACCGGATACCGGCTGGTCGAAGCTCGCCTGGTAGACATGTTCCCGCAAACCGCACATCAGGAAACCATGGTGCGGCTGGAGCGGGAATAAAGACGGGGATCGGCCTTTGTTTTGGGGTTGTTCTAGATAACGAGTCAATAAAGTAAGTTGAATGGGTGGAATTGATGGAAAAACAGGTTAGTCGTTGTCCTTGGGTTGATCTTACCAAAAAGGATTACGTAGATTATCACGACAGCGAATGGGGTGTTCCCGTTCACGACGATCGGCGCTTGTTCGAGTTCCTTATCTTGGAAGGTGCCCAGGCAGGGTTGAGTTGGTATACCGTGTTGCGCAAGCGGGAACAGTATCGCCTCGCCTTTGAGCAATTTGACCCGGAAAAGGTGGCGCGATATGACGAGCAGCAGGTGGCATCCCTTCTGGGCAATCCCGGTATTATCCGCAATCGGCTGAAAATACTTGCCGCAATCAATAACGCCCGGAGGTTTCTTGGGATACAGGAGGCATTCGGCAGTTTCGCTGCCTATATGTGGCGGTTTGTTGATGACAAGCCGATTGTGCATGACATTATTACGTTGAGCGATTACCCGATTACCAGCCCAGAATCAAATGCGATGAGCAAGGACCTGCGCCAGAGAGGGTTTAAATTCGTGGGACCCACGATTTGCTATGCCCATATGCAGGCCATTGGAATGGTGAACGATCATACTGTGGATTGTTTCCGCAGACAGGAGATCATTGCTGGCTATGCTGGGATGAATATCTGAGTATTCCGGGAGAGCCAAAGATGGACGTATTTCAGGTTATAAATTTCACTGCGCCAAATATTTTTTACAGATAAAAATTTTAGATTATAATCTGAAGAACCTTATTGTCTCCCCTTGAATGTTAACCAGAAAAAAGGAGCCAGATGAAAGTCCAAATTGAATCAATCTTCCCGTCAAATGAATCACCACGCTACATGTTCGGCAAGAAAGACACTGATGAATATGTGGTGTTTTCCCCAATAGATGATGGGTCAGATTTTTGCTTCGATCTAAACGATATCGTTAAATTCGGGAAAGTGTCCCAAGGACCAGTTGAAGCAATAAATCAGACCAAAAACAAAACAGCCAGGGTTGGCATCCACGATATTTGTATTAGCAAAGATGTAATCAGGGTGCGATATGATCCGCAATTCCCATAAAATCGGCCTGTAGCAACCGAAAATCATATATTATTTTTTGCGTTTCCCTTTTGAACCGTGCATGGCGGTAAGCAATTCCAGTACCTGATCCCGGTTATTTTTCGGCTGGTTAAGCAGAAGAACAAAACTATCCAGCCCGCGCTCCCCAGCAAAATATCCGGCATACCCGTACACCCCGGTCATGGTACCGGATTTGCGCAGACAGTTGTTTTCAAAGGGAAGCAGCCCGGCATGGGGTTTAAACGCTTCCAGGATGGCGAGCATGCCCTTAGGCGTTACCCTGTTCTCCCGGGAGAGGCCGGAACCTTCCCGGACCACGATATCCTTTTCTGAAAGCCCGAGTTCGTTGCGGTAAAAAGCGGTCATGGCCCGTTCCCCCTTGTCCCAGGTGGCAGGCCAGCCGTACTGTTTTGCGCCTATGGCAAGAAAAAGCTGGTTGGCGATGAAGTTGTTGGAATATTTGAGCAGCCCGGTGAGCACCTCGTCCAGGCTCTTGCTCGAGCTATGCTCATAAAGCAGTGTAAGACCCGCAGGCACCGGACCTGGGCTAATCGCGCCGGTTACCGGGATCCCTTGTTTTTTCAAGACAGCAGCAAACAATTCCCCAGCATAGCGCAGGCTTTGATTGCCCGAGGCCGTTGCGTTGATCCGGTGGCTGCCGGGTTGTATCCCTTGCGCCAGTTCGCGCATCAGCGGAACGATGGGGGTTTGTTCCTCGCCGGAAAGAACTTTGCCGTCCGCTCCCTTGACGAGGCTGACGGTGTTGAAATTCACCGCCAGGCAGCTGTTTTGGGCATCGTAAGGATTCAGGGTGTTGGTGGCGCCATCGGTTCCGTTTCCAAGCAGGCAATCACTGTCATCAACATGGATATTACGGACCGTGAAAACCCCGCGTCCCCGGAGCGCCGTTACAATTCGAGCCACCTCTTCAGAAACAAGCAGGGGATCAGCCAACCCTCGAATGTAGAGGTCGCGCTCAGGGCTCAGATAAAACCGGGTAATGAAGCGATGATCCTTGCCAAGTATCCGGATGGATGCCAAGGCTGTGCCGATTTTTAATACGCTGGCCGGGATGAAGAGGGTGTCTGCATTGCGCTCGTATATGGCGGATCCGTTTGCCGTAACGATGAGGCCGCCATTTTCCACGAGATTATCAACGCCCTGACCGCCTCCGGCAAGGGCCAACCCCGGCAGAGCAAGACAGAATCCAAGGCCGAGAAAAAAAACGCGCCGCATTCCCCTCGGCTTTCGGAGCAGGGATACGGCGCGCAAGATTGACATGAGCAATGTCCGACTCAAATTTTCGGCAGGTGTTTTTTCGCCTCTGCCACTGCTTCGGCAGGGTACTCGAAGTTCTGCAACTCTCCGGCAAAGAATTTATCGTAGCTGGAGAGGTCAAGATGACCGTGACCGGAAAGGTTAAAGAGGATGGTCTTCGGCTCCTTCAGGTCTTTTGTGGCCTCGATGATGGCCGCCCGGACAGCGTGACACGACTCCGGCGCCGGAATAATCCCTTCGGTTTGGGCAAAAAGCACCCCGGCCTCAAAGCATTCCACCTGATGCAAAGACATGGCCTCCATCAAGTTTTCCCGGAGCATGGCGCTGACAATGGGAGACATGCCATGGTACCGTAAGCCGCCGGCATGGATGCCCGGCGGCATGAAATCATGGCCCAGGGTATACATGTACAAGAGCGGAGTTCGCTCCGAAACATCGCCGAAATCGTAGGCATAGATGCCCTTGGTCAATGAGGGGCAGGAAGCCGGTTCCACTCCGATCAGCCGGATATTCTTGCCTTCCAGTTTGTCGGGCAGAAAGGGCGCGGCCAGACCGGCAAAATTGGAACCGCCGCCGCAGCATCCGATCACCACATCCGGGGTCTCGCCGATCAAAGCCAGTTGTTTCTTGGCCTCCAGGCCGATCACGGTCTGGTGTAGGCAAACATGGTTAAGGACCGACCCCAGAGCATATTTGGTATCCTCCCGGGAAACCGCGTCTTCCAGAGCCTCGCTGATGGCGATGCCCAAAGAGCCTGGGCTATTGGGATCTTTGGCAAGGATGGCCCGACCGGTGGGGGTATCCGGACTGGGACTGGCTACGATCTGGGCGCCGTAGGTGTTCATCATGGATTTGCGGTATGGTTTCTGGTCATAGGAAACCCGAACCATGTACACCTTGCACTCAAGGCCGAATTTCTGGGTGGCAAAGGCCAGGGCGCTGCCCCACTGACCGGCCCCGGTTTCAGTGGCCAACCGCTTGACGCCTTCCCGCTTATTGTAATAGGCTTGAACCACGGCGCTGTTGGTTTTGTGGCTACCGGCCGGAGAAACACCTTCGTACTTAAAATAGATCTTCGCCTTGGTGCCCAGTTTTTCTTCAAGAAAGTTGGCACGCACCAGCGGGGAAGGGCGCCAGATGGACCAGATGTCCTGAATTTCCTCGGGAATATCAATCCAGCGCTTATCGCTCATCTCCTGTTCCAGCAACCCCATGGGGAAGATGGGAGCCATCTGCTCCGGGGTCAACGGCTCCTTGGTGGCCGGATTCAAAGGAGGGGGCATGCCGCCGGGCATGTCGGTCATGACGTTGTACCATTGGGTAACGCGATCTTCATCGGGAAGATGGATTCTTTTTTTCATGGTGTTTTCCTTGATTTTGACGAATATTTTGCCAATACTCATTATGTATCGACAGTTTTACAACCAAAGCCCGGCTTTTAAAGAATTGTAACTATTTACCCATGAATGGAATTTTTACAAAGTCTTTTTTGTCTTAAAAAACACCAAAAGGAGAAGCAGAATGACCAAAACAGAAAAAAATCTTTGGGAGGCATTTGCCGGCGAATCACAGGCAAACCGCAAGTATCTTGCCTTTGCCGACAAGGCGGAGAAAGAGGGACACAAACAGGTTGCCAGGCTTTTTCGTGCTGCGGCCCACGCAGAAACCATCCACGCCCACGCCCATCTGCGGGCTCTGAAAGCCATCGGCGATACAGCCGCTAACCTGAAAGAAGCCATCGGCGGCGAGACCCATGAATTTCAGGAGATGTATCCGGACATGATTGCCGTTGCCAAGGAAGAAGGCCACAAATCAGCGGAGCGGAGCTTCAGCTATGCCAACGAGGTGGAAAAGATCCATGCATCGCTGTACCAGAAAGCTCTGGATAGCCTGGGGAGTAAAGAAGAAGCAGACTTTCATGTCTGTTCGGTGTGCGGCTACACCTGCGAGGGCGAGGCCCCGGAGAAGTGCCCGGTGTGCGGCGCCAGCAAAAAGGCTTTTGACAAGATCGACTAAGAAAACTGTACCGTTCGTGGTGAGCTTGTCGAACCACAAACATCTGCCATTCGACAGGCTCATGGCGAACGGAGTTAGCGACAGTTATTTTTCATAAAAATCAAGGATGCTTTCCACCAGGGACGGAATGGTGTAGGTCTTGGGCTGCAAATCAATGGCAAGTCCTGCCTTTTCTGCAGTTCTTGCGGTAATCGGGCCGATGGTTGCCACCTTGACCCCTGCCAGCAATGCATCACGTTCCGGCCCCAACATTTCAAGAAAATTAGTCACCGTGGACGAACTGGTAAAAGTGACCATGTCGATACCGCCTTCGGCAAGTTCCTGGCGCACCAGGTCATAATCCTTTGGCCGGACATTCTGATACACCGGCACAACAGAAACCTCGGCTCCGTTCTCTTGGAGAATCTCCGGCAGAACCTCTCGGGCTTTCTTAGCTCGGGGCAGCAGAACCTTGCAACCCTGCACCCCACGAGCCACCATGCTTGCCGCCAATCCCTCTCCGGTGAATTCCTCGGGCACCAGATCGGCGATCAGTCCGTACTCTTTCAAGATGTCTGCGGTTGAGGTGCCAACCACCGCGATCTTCGGTCCAGCAAGGGCTCGGCAATCCATGCCCAACTCAAAGAGCCGGGTGAAGAAGAAGCGAATGGCGTTGATACTGGTAAAAACCAGCCATTGGTAATCGCCAAGCCGGCTTAATTCCGCATCCAGCGGCTCCCAGCTGTCCGGCGGAGCAAGAGCGATGGTGGCCCCCTCCACGCAATCGGCGCCCTGATCTTCCAACAAACGGACCAACTCGCTGGCCTGTTCCCGGGTTCGGGTAACGAGGATGCGTTTGCCGAACAACGGCCTTTTCTCAAACCAGTTGATGGTGTCGCGCAGTTTGACGACCTCGCCTACCACGATCAGGGCAGGGGGCTTGATTTTTTCTTTCTTGACCACTTCGGCAATGGTGGCAAGGGTGCCGACCACCGAACGCTGGATAGGGGTGGAGGCCCAGCGTACAACAACCACCGGGGTTTCCGGGTCGCGTCCATGCTTGATCAGGTTTTCGGTGATAAAGGGAAGATTCTTGATCCCCATGTAAAAAACCAGGGTGCCGATACCGGTGGAAATCTTGTCCCAGGCGATATTGGAGGTTTCCTTGGTTGGATCTTCATGGCCGGTGATAAAGGCCACCGAGGCGGTATAATCCCTGTGGGTGATGGGCACGCCCGCATAGGTGGCGGCGGCAGTGGCCGAAGTGACGCCGGGCACCACCTCAAAGGCAACGCCGTGTTTGGCCAGTTCTTCGATCTCTTCTCCGCCCCGGCCAAAGATGAAAGGATCGCCGCCTTTCAGCCGCACCACGATTTTTCCGGCAGAGGCATGATCAACCAGCATCTGGTTGATCTCTTCCTGGGTATGGGCGTGGCACTCACCGCCCTTTTTTCCGGCGTAGATCAGTTCGGCGTCCTTGGGCACATACTTGAGAAGCTTGGGAGTTGCCAGGTAATCGTATACCAGAACTTCGGCCCGCTTAAGGAGTTCAAGGCCTTTTACCGTGATCAGGGTGGGGTCGCCGGGACCTGCCCCGATAAGATACACCTTGCCTCTGGAACGTGTCGTTTTTTTAGTATTGTCTTGGTTCATGCTTCTTCTCATTAACAAAAAACCGGCCCGTCAGGCCGGTTTTGGTTCTGGTGCTGCCCGAAGGACAGGCACGTTTTTAATGCATCTCGTGGCCGTACACTTCGGAAAGAATATCCTTGCCGCCTTCGGCCAGCAATTTTTCCGCCAGCCGTATACCCATTCCCTCGGGATCGGTTGTGTCACCCTGCAAGTCAAGCCGTACCATTTTATCTCCGGTTACGGAAGCGACCAGACCGGTCATCCGCAGCTTGCCCTCGACGAGCGTGGCAAATCCGGCGATCGGAACCTGACAGCCGCCCTGAAGCCGATGGAGAAAACCGCGTTCCGCTCGAACCGCCAGGGAGGTTTCCTCATGATCCATAAACATCAAGCCAGCCAGCAGTTCCGAATCGCTCGTACGCAATTCGATGCCCACCGCGCCTTGAGCCACGGCAGGCAGCATTTCGTCTTCCGTGAAATACGACTTGGCCCGGTCGCTGAGCGACAAACGATTCAGTCCGGCGGCAGCGAGAATAATCGCATCATACTGGCCCTCATCGAGTTTGCGCAACCGGGTATCCAGATTACCACGCAGGTCTTCAATGACAAGGTCAGGCCGGATATTTGCCAGTTGAGACTTACGCCGCAGGCTGCTGGTCCCAACCTTTGCGCCCTGGGGCAGATCGCGGCAGTTGGCGCATTTGTTCGAGATAAAGGCGTCAAGCGGGTTTTCCCGCTTGGTGATGATGCCGATGTGCAACCCCTCAGGCAGTTCGGCAGGCACATCTTTCATACTGTGCACCGCGATGTCCACCTCATTTTTGAGCAGGGCCTCTTCGATTTCCTTAACAAATAACCCCTTGCCGCCCACTTTGGCCAGCGGCACGTCGAGGATCTTGTCGCCCTTGGTGATGATTTTCACCAACTCCACCGTGGTTGCCGGATATTGGGCCTCGATCAGCCCTTTGATCCAGTTGGATTGGGTCAGGGCCAGCAAACTTGCCCTGGTGCCGATTCTGATAATTTTCTGCATCAACTGTTCCCCTGATGTGGTTATCGAACAGAACGTCTACGCTGATTTAATGACAGGTGCTGCAACTTCCGCCTGCACAGCCGGAACATTTGCAGCCGCCCGTGCTTCCGGACCCTCCCTTGGTGCCGGTACGGCTGGCAAAGGTGGACATTTGTTTGATCAACTCGGGGCTGCCGCATTGCGGACAGGCCGGCTGATCCTTGCCCATGACCAAGGCTTCGAATGCATGACCGCAGGCGCGGCAAACAAAATCATGCAGTGGCATGGACGACTCCGTTCTTTATCTTTTTTCCGCTCATTGCGCAAGATAAGTCATCTGCCGGGCTCATTTTTGATGCCCTCATAAACATGTTGTCACCCCGGCGCAGGCCGGGGTCCAGGTAGCTGAAAGGGCTGAAAACACTGGATTCCGGCTTCCGCCGGAATGACGGGAAATCGCGGTTTTTCTAATTTTTTTCGAGGGCAACATTTTTCAAAAACATCATTTTTCGTAGAGTTGGTCGAGCAGGGTCGCGGCAAGAAGCGGGATCAACAACTCATGATGGCCGATGATATTGTATCCCTTGCCGCCGCCCATGGTCGGCCGGTTCACCACGTTGGTCATGGTCCGGTAATGACGGATAAAATCGAAGTTGGCCGTGGTGAAATTGTTCACTGTGTGCCCCAGATTACGAACCAGAGTCAGGGCCTTTAAAAAGACCTCGGGCAAAAGCACGGCAGAACCGAAATTGAGATAGGCCCCTCCTTCCAACTCGGCAACCAGAGCGCAAAAGAGCCGAAAATCATGATGACTGGTCTGGCCGATGGCCGCGCCATTGGCAGTGGGGTGGATATGGACGATATCCGTACCCATGGCCACATGGACGGTGAGCGGAATATTCAGCCGCTTGGCCGTGGCCAGCAAACTCATGTTGTTGTAAGGAAAGTTCTGCGCCAACAGATATTCACCTAATGCCTCGCCTAAGCCCAGTCCTTTCTCCGCGCCCTGGTTGATCCCGGCATTCACCACTTCGCCGGTTTCCTTTGCCGCGCCAAAGGCACCGCTGCCCAGCACATCACCGACTTCTTCCGAGGTGCGTCCCACCATGGCGATCTCGGTGTCATGGACGATTCCCGCGCCGTTCAAGGCAATGGCGCTGATAATGCCCCGTTCCATGAGATCGATGAGAATGGGGTTCAAGCCCACCTTGATCACATGGGCGCCCATGCCGACGATTATGGGACGGTCATTGGCATGACTTGCGGCCAGCCGTCCGACAAGCTTGGGGAAATCCAGACCCAGAAGCTGTTCCGGCAAAGAGGCGATGAACTCCTTGAGCGTGGAACCGGGCGGTAGCGGCTTGGCGAAGTTATCCACCGTGACCTTACTGTATCGACCATGGATAGAATAGGTGTTGAGGCCGGAAAAATCCAAAGGGAGGTATTTTTTCATGGGAATTATCCAGGGAATCAGGCGGAAACGCCGCGACCGTACAGGGCCTCATCCACGATCTGGCAGAGGAGATGCTCCACCCAGACATGCGCTTCCTGGATGGCCGGAGTCACCTGCGAGGGCACGTTGATGGTCAGATCGGCCATGCCGATGAGCCGGCCGCCATCCTTACCGGTGAGTACTGCGGTTTGCAAGCCAAGACTCTTGGCCGCTTCAACCGCCTTGATGACATTGGGCGAGTTGCCGCTGGTCGAAATGCCCAGGGCCAGATCTCCTTCCTTACCAAGAGCCAGAATCTGTTTGCTGAAAATATCATCAAATGAAAAATCATTGCCGATACTGGTGAGGATGGAACTGTCCGTGGTCAGAGCAATGGCGGCCAGGGGCGGGCGGTCGATCATGAAGCGGTTGACGAACTCGGCAGCCATATGCTGGGCATCGGCGGCGCTGCCACCGTTACCGAAAATCATCAACTTATTGCCGCGCTTGATGGTATCGATCATCATTTGGGCCAGCTGTTTTATTTCGGCCAAATGGGTGGCAACCAGCGCTTCCTTGGCGGCAATGGAGTGTTTCAAACTTTCGCTGATAAGACGGTCCATGGATACCTCTGGGAATAGATGGGAAAAGAGAAAAAAATTTCGTGGAAGATTAGTATAGAGAAGATTCTTTGTCAACAACCGGGTAACTACCCTGCAGCGCCGCATCTGCTTTGTTATCGGCCTGCTCACATAGGCTGGCTATAGCTCGCAGGTCTCTTTCGCGCATCTACGGCACTGCAGGGCAGTTACCGTTGCATAATTTGCGTTCCTTCCCAGAGGCCTGTTCGCAGGTAAGCGACCACGGGAGACTCCGAAACACAAGGTATGCGAGCAGGCCGATGACAGCTAAGCGAACACAGTGAGACTGCGAGCAGATGCGGCCTCCTGTGATCGCTTACACGCTCAGACGCATGCTGATGTCCATGGCCCTGGCCGAATGGGTGAGCGCTCCCACGGAAATGAGATCAACCCCGGTTTCAGCTATCTCCCGGACATTGGCCAGATTCACCCCGCCGGAAGCCTCTACTAAGGCCCGTTTTCTAATCAGAGCGACGGCCTGACACATCAAGGTCGGGGCCATATTGTCGAGCATGATGATCTCAACCCCGCAGGCCAGGCATTCCTCAACCTGGGCAAGATTTTCTGTCTCAACCTCGATTTTCAGGGTATGGGGTGCCTTGTCCCGGAGGGTTTGCACCGCCTTGGTGATGGAACCGCAAGCCGCGATATGGTTATCTTTAAGCAGAATGCCGTCGGCCAGACTGAACCGGTGATTGTATCCCCCACCGACCCGAACCGAGTATTTTTCAATAGCCCTGAGTCCGGGCGTGGTCTTGCGGGTATCGATGATCCTGACCGGCAACCCCTCGACCTGATGCACAAAAGCGGCAGTCAGGGTAGCGATGCCGCTCATTCGCTGCACCAGATTAAGCGCCACACGCTCAGCGCTGAGCAGGTCCCGCACCGGACCCTGTGCAGAAAAAATACGCTCGCCGGAATGGACCGTTTCACCGTCTTTTTTTAAAGATACACAGGTAATTTGGGGGTTACGCGTCGTAAAGACAAGAGGGGCGATATCGTTGATTCCGGCCACCACAAAATCTTCCTTGGCGACAAATACCGCCTGGCCTTCCTGATCCGACGGAAAAACCGAATCAGTGGTGATGTCGCCCAGCCCGATATCTTCCTCAAGAAACAGCTGCAGCTGCCTTGCCATCTGTCAATCCATACCCTCTCCCGAACTGCCGTTTGTTTCAATTTTCGAAAAACACTTGTTATCTGCCCGTTGTACCCTATGTCAAGAAGAAAGGGGAGGGCTCCCGGAAGAAATGGCGTATCACGGTCATTTCAATGTTTTCTGGCATATTGGCCATCCCTATGGTACAGAGAGAGTCTGCGTGAGTAAAGTCAATGACTTCGGGAGGTTGGATGCTGAGTTTTTCCGTACTCAATATTTTTCTGCTGAACGGCTATTCGCTATTTCCGGCCCGATTCAACCTGATTGTCGCCAATCTCGCCGTTTTCGGCAACATGCTCGGGTCCTGCATCGGCTCCCATGTTACGGTTGCCAAAGGCAATGCCTTTATCCAAAAAATCATGGTGGACATGGTATTCTGTCCGCCATCCTGCTCATGCTGAAACAAACCATGTTTACCTTTCTTCACGCCGCTGATATCCATCTCGACAGCCCATTGCGCGGTCTGGAAGGCTATGCCGACGCCCCGGTTGATCAAATCCGTCAGGCAACGAGAAGAGCCTTTGACAACCTGATCGATCTGGCCATCGAAGAACAGGTCGCCTTTGTCCTCCTGGCTGGCGATATTTACGACGGAGACTGGAAGGACTACAATACTGGGCTTTTTTTCATCGATCGGATTTCCCGCCTGCGCAAAGCAGACATCCAGGTGTTCATGGTCTCGGGAAACCATGACGCGGCAAGCCAGATCAGCAAATCTCTGCACTTGCCGGACAACGTCCACCTGTTTTCCGCAAAGCATTCTGAAACCATTACCCTTGAAGCATTAGAGGTTGCCATACACGGCCAAAGCTACCATACCCGAGCATTGACCGATAATATTGCCAAAAATTATCCCCACGCCCTTCCGCATTATCTGAACATCGGTTTGCTCCACACTTCACTCACCGGCAGACAGGAGCACGAACCCTATGCTCCGTGCTCCCTCGATGATCTCCGCACAAAAGGGTATGATTACTGGGCTCTTGGTCACATTCACAAGCGGGAGGATGTCGCGCAGGCTCCCTGGATCGTTTTCCCAGGCAATATTCAGGGCAGGCATATCCATGAGGCAGGTGCAAAAGGGGCCACCCTGGTTCGGGTGGATGATGCACAGATCACCACAGTCGAACACCGCGACCTGGATGTGCTGCGTTGGTCTCTGTGCCAAGTTGACCTGACGAATTGCGCTACTTTGGATCTGGCCATTGATGTGATCCGACAGGCCATGGAGGCGGAACAGGCGCACGCCGAGAGAAGGCCACTGGCTCTCCGGTTGCAATTGGCAGGGAAAAGCCCGCTCCATGCCGAACTTCACCGGAAATCCGCAATCCTGACTGAGGAATTCCGCAGTCTGGCCGTGGGGCTCGGCGACATCTGGCTTGAAAAAGTGCTGTTCGCCACCCAACGTCCCGTGACGCTTGGGGAAACCCTTGGCACGGAAACACCCATGGCGGATCTGGTTCGCGCCATTGACCGCCTGGACTTTGAACCAACAGCGCTCATGGAACTTGTGCCGGAGATTGGGGTGCTCCAGAGCAAGTTGCCGCCTGAACTACAGCATGAATCCGGCCTGATTTCCGTATCACCGACCGACATGAGCACGCTCTGCGAAGATATAAAGGAAATGCTCATCGCCAGGCTGCTTGGCCAGGAGGGGGGGGAATGAGGATAACCAGGCTCGAGCTCAAGGCCTTTGGTCCTTTTACCGGACGCACCCTGCATCTGGGACCCGGCCTGCACATTATCCATGGACCAAACGAGGCCGGAAAAAGCAGCACCCTCAGGGCGCTCAAGGCCTGGCTCTTCGGTTTCCCGGAGAGAACCCACGATAATTTCCTTCATGCCAACGATCAATTATCAGTTGGCGGAACCCTTCAGACAGATGATGGCCGGGAACTTACCTTTTACCGACGCAAAAAAAGAAAAGCCGACATCCTCGATCTGGAGGGGAATCCGCTCGAAGCAGCAATGCTCGCATCTTTTCTGCCCATTTCCGAGCAGGGTATTTTTGAATCGCTCTATGGCCTGAGCCACGAGGATCTTATCAGGGGCGGGGAGGATATTCTGGCCCAGAAAGGCGAGGTTGGTCAGGCCCTGTTTTCTGCAGGCACTGGAATTTCTTCTCTCCGCGGGGTTCTCGCCGGACTTGAGAGTGAAGCGGATGCCTTGTTTAAACCTCGCGGGGCAAAGCAGGAGATCAATGAATGCCTGACCGCCTACCGGGAAACCCAACGAATCGTTCGAGAGGCCTCCCTTTCCAGCAGGGAATGGAACGAACTCAACAATGGATTGGCTGAAGCACAGGAAGCCCTGCAGGGTATCGAGGCCCGACACGGCGAAAAAGAAAGGCAACGTCGGCAACTGGAACGAATCCGGCAACTGTTTCCCCAGCTTGCCCTCCGCAATGCGCTGAGGCTGCAACTTGACGAGTTGGGTGAGGTTGTGGTGGTGCCTGATGATTTTCCTTCCAGACGCCAGGAAGTTGAAAGAGCGATTCATTCCCTGAATCATAAGGAAATAGCCCTTGCCGCAAAACTTTCTGAAATGCAGGAAAAAATGGCGACGGTTTCTTCCTGTCAGCCGGTTCTCAATGCGGAAGATGCCATTGAGGAACTTCACCAGCGATTGGGGGAATACAAAAAGGGCAGGGAAGATCGACCACGCCTTGAAGGCATGCGGATCAGCAACAAAGTTGAGGCCGCAGATTTCCTCAAACTGGTACGTCAGGATATCTCTTTGGAGCAGGTGGAGACTCTCCGGGCTGTTTCCGGGCGAAGAAAAATCACCGGACATCTCGCGGCGCGGCACGAGGGCTTGCAACAAGGACTTGCCCAAACCGAAAAACGACTGCTTGAGATTGGCGGAGAGCTGACCCGAATCAACAGGGTTCTGGCCGAATTGCCTCCGCCCAAGAACACGGCAGGACTGCACCAATCCCTGCGGATTGCTCAAAAAGCCGGGGAACTCGATGCGGATCTGGCGGACAGGTCAAGGATTGTCGATGAAAAAAGACGAAACTGCCTTCTGGAAATACAACGTCTTGGCCTATGGTCCGGCAGCCTTGAAGAGCTGCTTGCTTTACCCCTGCCCCAACAGGAAACGGTTCGAAAATACCAGGCCATTTTTAATGAACATGGAATGCGAGAGAGAACCCTCCTGCAGGAAAGGGACCGGCTGCTTAAAAGATCAGCCGAGGTTCAAGCCGGCATTCAACTGTTTGAAAAATCGGGAAGCACACCCACGGAAGAAGAGCTGGTCCTGATCCGGAGCCAACGCGACAGGGGGTGGGAACTTCTCCGCCGACAGTGGCTCGGTGGTGAAGACCTCGCCGGTGAGGATCGCGCATTCGGGGAAGACCTGCCTCTGCCGGAGGCCTATGAAAAAAAGGTGGCTCTGGCCGATACGGTGGCAGACCGCCTCTGCCATGAGGCAGACAGGGTTCAGGCCTTCGCGGCATTACAATCCGAGCAACAGAGTTTGGAAGGGTCTCTTGCCGAGCTGGAAAACGAAGCGACCAAAAACACTCTTGCCTTGACCGCCACGGACACAGAATGGCGTATAATTTGGAAGCCCTGCGCAATCACCCCGCTTTCCCCGATCGAGATGCTGGCTTGGCTCAACGGAGCGACAGCACTCAGAAACAGCGCGAATGAACTGCTGGCAAACGAACGCGAACTCGTCCGAAAAAAATCGGACAGGGAGACAATCAAATCGGCCTTGCTACGCGAACTCATCGGTCTTGCGGAACATAATCCGCCTGAAACAACTGAGCTTGAGCCGCTCCTGCTCCGAAGTGAGGCTGCCTGGGAGAGATTAACAGCTTTAGAAGACAAGCGGCAGAAGCTTATTGAAAAAAAATCCTCCCTGGAAGGAGAACTTTCCCAGGCAGAAAACGAAAAAAAACGGTTCACGGAAGAATTTCGTCTCTGGCGCCTGGAATGGCAGGATGTGGTAGGCCCTCTTGGGGGCGACCGGCAGATCCACCCTGCCGAAGCCGGGGATGTGCTGGACAATCTCAGCAACTGTTTTGCCAGGCTGAAAGAGGTTGATGATCTCCGCAAACGGATTGACGGCATTGATCGTGACACCAAAAAATTTAAGGATTCTGCCCTGAGCCTGGCTCAAAAAATCGCTCCCACGCTCATCGAGCAACCGGCCGGACAGATCGTGGCCCAACTCAAGATCATGCTCAATCAGGCCAGAAATGACAGGACCCTCCACGCCAGATATGCTCAGGAAATAGAAGAAACCAAAGAAGAAACGCGCAAGCTGGCGGGAGAAAGAATTCTCGCTCAACACCAGATGGAAGAACTCTGTCGCCTGGCCGGAAAGGTTTCTCCTGAGGACCTTGAAAATGCGGAAAAGCGCTCGTCTCAATATCGGAGCCTGGCGGACCGCCTTGCACAAACCGAAAAAATCCTGATCGAAGGCGCGGGCGGCCTTCCTCTTGTCGAACTGGAAACCCAGGCAGCAAAGATCGACCCGGACGATCTTCCCGGGGGAATCGCACATCTGTCCCAGGAAATAGAGCAGACACTGGCTCCGGAAAGCAAGCGGCTTTCCGAACTCGTTGGAGAAAAGAGAAACCAACTCCGGCAAATGGATGGCAATGCCAAGGCTGCCGAGGCGGCGGAGCAGGGTGCAAGGCTGCTGGCCAAACTCCGACGATTGACGGACCGCTACATAGAGCTCAAGGTGGCAGGGCACGTATTGAAAAGCGAAATCGAGCGTTTTCGCAGCGAAAACCAGACCCCGGTTCTGGCCATCACCTCCCGCTACTTCAAAGAGCTTACCCTCGGCTCCTTTGCCGGATTGCTAACCGATGAAAATGATCAGGGCGAAGCGGTGTTGGTGGGGATACGGTCAGACAGTACCAGGGTTTTAGTGGAACGAATGAGTTCCGGCACAAGGGACCAACTCTACCTTGCATTACGTCTGGCCTCCCTGGAATACCGTCTTACAGGCCACGAGCCCATGCCCTTTATTCTTGATGATATTCTGGTGAATGCTGACGATGCCCGTTCCCGTGCCGCCCTGAAGATCTTGGGCGAACTGGCCGCCAGAACCCAGGTCATCCTGTTTACCCATCATCGACGGATCGTTGATGAAGCACAAGAGCTTGCCACAACATCCGGCCTCCAGGTGCATGAGTTGGGTGCATAACGAAAGCATTCATTTTTCAGGAACTTTTGTCCTCCCGCGCGTGTCAAAGAAGCGTGGAAGGATGATATTAATCTTGACGTATACGTTAGTGATCCGTAGCTTGTAACAATTCGCTCCCGTCGTATCAGCCAAACCAAACAAAGGAAGGAGACTTCAGGACATGGCCCCACAAACAGAGCAATCTTCAGCAGGTGTTTTTAAAAAGGAAACCGTGTTTGTCATCGGCCTCTGCTGCCTGATCATCGGCTTTCTCTCCGGGATCGTCTTCAGCGTTTACAAAACTCCGGCAGGCTCTGGACCGGCCAAGGTTGCCGCAAACCAGCCGCAGCCCCAGGCCGGTCAACTCACTGCCGAACAGGCCCAACAGCTGTTACAGCTTGAACTTGAGGTGCAGAAAAACCCTGGAAACATCGAGGCCTGGACCACCCTTGGGCACCTGTACTTTGACTCCGATCAGGCGGAAAAAGCAATCAACGCCTACAGCAAATCCCTGAGCCTGGCCCCGAATAATGCCGATGTGCTCACCGACCTCGGAGTCATGTACCGTCGGGCGGGAAATTTCCAGCAGGCCATCGCTTCTTTCGACCAGGCGGTTCAAGCAAACAGCAAACATGAAACAGCCCGGTTCAACAAGGGAGTCGTCATGCTTTATGACCTCAAAGATCAGTCGGGAGCCATTGCCGCCTGGCAGGGATTGGTCAACCTCAACCCCATGGCCACAGCGCCCAACGGTCAATTGGTCAGCGAAATTCTCAAGGAAATACAGGACAAAAAGATGAACTGATCATTTTTTTCCATGTCCACGAGCGTGGGCATGGAAAAAAAATCTTTGACATCAACGTGTTACACGAATATCTTATAAATAGATTTTCATGGAGGAACAGGCTGCATCACACGGCATAGGGGAGAATTCCCCTCTGGGGCGAATCCGAATGGGTCAAGATCATCGGCGGGCGAAACGATTCAACGTTAGAATGGCAGTCACGCTCATTCTGCACGACACAAAAAACAGGCTGAATCTTGCCGACCCTGTGCCGGGAGACCTTGTGGACATCTCGCTTTACGGAGCCCGTTTGTCCGTTTCCCACATCCGTACGGGCAACTGCCATCTTTTTTATGCCTGTAACGATGACCCGGCCAAGGTCATCAATCTCGAAGTCATCGACAGTGAAGAGGGCGACAGGCTTGTTATTCCCGCCCATCCTGTCTGGTTCGACCATGTTCTTTCCGAACCAACCAAGCATTTTGAAATCGGCTTGGAATTTCTTGACCTCCCCGAAGACCCGAACATTGCAAGACTGCATGCATTTCTTGCCCTGCAGCCCTCATTGGAAGACAGCTGGCTGAAAAGACTTTTCCGACTCGGCTAGGGAATGGATTTTCGCAGATTGTGCACTTCCGGCAATCGCTTTCGCAGTTTCTTCATCTCGGGATCCTTGTCCAGCCACGGACCAACTAATCCGAGCATGGCCCGACCTTGCTCGTGGCATGCGTCGTTTAACCGGTAAATAATCCAGTTCCCCTCCTTGCGGAAAGAAACAAGATCGGCATCTTCAAGGAGGCGAAGATGCTTCGATACAGTAGGCTGGGCCACACCAAGAAGCGCAGTCAGTTCACAGACGCACAGTTCCCTCACCCCCAGCATCGAAATGATCTTGACCCGATTCGGGTCAGACAGCGCCTTCATGAGTCGGACAAATTCCTTCATGGGTTCTCCATATCGGTAGAGAGCGATACCGCATTATAAATCATCCCGAAACAAAGGGTTTCTTGTCCGTCGCGGTCGCCATTGTTTTGACTACTGCTTTTTCCCCGGTTCAGGAGTTGCTTCGGGCAAAATCGGGGAAAGGACATGAAAGGGCAGGAGCAATGTTCTTTTGACGATGTTCAACAATCCCTCCCCCACCGCGCTTGGTGGCAGGAGAGTAACTTGGGGATCGCTGGCCTTGCCGGTAACCCCAACTGGAAAGGTGACAAGGGTGGCTGTTTCCCCGCCGATGACCCTACCCACCAGCGGCACCTTGCTGACAATGGCGTCAAGGGTTTTGAAAGGCGAGATCATGACCACCACGTCCAGATCAAAGGTGCTGAGATTCATCTTGCCTTTGGCAAAAAGATTTAGCCCTTCACCGCGGATCACTGCTTCGTCGATGATCAGTTCGTTTTCCTTCACATAGGCTTTAAACAGAAGATTCGTGTAGGGAAACCCCTTGGAAGAGGTAGCCTCGCCATTTCCAACCGGGACCCCGCTGAAAAGATCCGTAATATTGACAACGCTGAAAATTTTCGAAAGAAGCTTCATTCGCAGAATCCGCCCCTGGTGGGAATCAATCTGTAAATATCCCTCTTTCCAGTTGTCCAGCACCCCATCCAACCGGCCATCTAACAAAAATTCCCCTTCAATGATATCCTGCGGATAGCCAAGACAAGGCAGAACGGTTTCAAATCTGGGCGGAGTGGGACAAGCAGTAGCCAGGGCAAAATGGGTCTGGCCAAGTTCGGGCGTGGAAAACCATTCGCCGGTAGTGTTCAGACAGCAGATGCTGCCATTGGTTATAAGCGCGGAAAATCTCCACTGGGGATGAATCCTGATTTCTCCCTGCAGCGGCTGCCAAACCAGGGTGGAAGGGACGATTCCTTCTGGTTTCTCGCCGGAAGTGAACTCATCCACATCAAAGACCACGGTGCCGGTAACATTCCAGGGAGATGTCCGTGGGGTTTCACCGGAAGCAGATGGAGCGTTGCTCTTCTCTCGGAGGCGCTTCAGGGTATCCTGAAAATCAAGCAGTGTCTTTTTGGAAAGAGCCGGTGAGGTTACATCCAGCTTCAAGGCAAGCCCGTTGGCAACCCGGGAGACCAAGCCGCTGACCACAGCGGATTCCTTGTCGTTAAAAGCGCAGGCCAACCGTTTCACCTTGAGTTCCTTGCCTATTCCTGCAAGTCGAAGCTCCTGAATATCGACAAAATGCTCAGCCTCTTCGTCAAGAAACCAACGCATATTTTGGGCCTCAATCTGCCCCGTAAAGGCAACTTTGTTTGGATCCTGAGGCAGATAGAGCTGAAAATCCCCGGTTATTCTACCTTGCAGCAAATTTTTCCGATCGAGCAACTGATCAACGGTTTTCTTGGACAACTCTCCCTTCCAGGAAAAAAGAAAGTTTTCCTGGGTAGTGTCCAGAAAATCCAGCTTGATAGAGGCATCCTCCTTTCCATTGTAAATACGGGTCGCCATTTTAAGAGGTTTTCCCTTGCTCAATTCAAGGGAAAAATCGGCTCGGGGAGGGGTGAATAGTACAGCCTCCGAGCGGATCAAGCCCTTGATAGCAGTTTTTTCCTCCTGCAGGTCGATCTGCAAGGACTCCAACTGAAAAGGAAGACGGGGAAAAAGGGCGGGGGAAATAAGATGTTTCCCCTTAAGCCATTGTCCCAAACCATGTCCCACCTTTCCTTTCAGGGAAATTTTTCCGCGCAACGCGGAGAAAGTCTGGTGGGCAAGGGAAGCGCTCACGGTGAACGAGTCGCCAAAAATGGATCCTGTGGCCTCGGAAACCGTAATCTCCTTGTTCGACACATGCCCCTTTCCCTGTTTTATCCGGATAGGTTCCGGGAAAAGGGGTGTCTCAACACCGAGATTGTGCGCAATAAAATCAGCGTTCGCTTTCCACTGTTTCGGCTCAGACGCCTTCCCTGAAATTGTCGTATTTATCAGCTCAATCCTGCCATCCGCCCTGGTGATATTTTCGTGCAGAGCCCCGCTTATTTCCTTAAAATAGGCGAGGTTTTCCTTTTCAAGCTCTTTAACGGCCAGTACTGCGTCCAGCTGCGTCACATCGAGAAAAATATCATTCGGCCAACGCACCTGTCCGGCTGTTTTTTTCACCACATGGGGGCCATATGTTCCCCGTACGTTCTTCCATTGCAGCAAGGGCGGGGCAATTGTCATCCCCCCGCCATCGACAACGAAATCAAAAGCCATCGGCGCATAGCGCCCCTTGCCCTGCATGGAGGCAACTTCAAGATCTACCTTGAAATCTTTCAGGTGATCACCAAGACGAAGATGGCCGGTCGCTCGACCCGAGACATCATTGAACTGAACCAGTTCGTCCAGAAACGGCTGGTATGCGACGATTCGTTGCAGAACTCCCGGGAGTTCCGCCAGATCGGCATCCAGATCAACATCAAGCTTGAAAGTGAAATCATCGTCCGGCAGACCCAGAATCAGGTGCCCATTCTTGCCCCTGCTGTTGCCCATCTGCGCCTGTTCGCCATCCACAATGAGCAGGCCGTCTTCGATCCGAATCTTTCCTTTGGTGTTAGTCAGAACCAGACCACCCTCTGGAATCTTGATGGTGGCGTCAATCTCCTCGGCGGTGACATGCATGTTGCGCACGTACTCAAAATCAGCCGTCGTCCCTTTAAAACTGTAGCTGGCCTTGCCGACCGTGCCGGCCTGGACAATTTCCCCTATCTCTTTAACAATCTCGTTCTCCCCCCACATTGCGAGGACAGCTGCGCGAATCCTGGTCATATCAAGATCCTCGCCCTTGAGATCGATCTGCCACAGGGGCGCGGAGCCTGTTTCTCCATTTCCGGAACGCCGAACCGTACCGGAGATCTTCAACCCCGGGTCGCGCATTTCAAATTCATTGAGCGTCAGCAGCAGGTCTTCCCCGTTTTTGGCAAAAGCAAGATCGAAAACCCCGCAGTTCAGCAGAATTTTTTTATCTTTGGGAAACGCCAGTAAACAAGGGGAATCACCCACGATTTTGCCGCTGATTGTCTCAACACCTTTCCCTTCGATGGTACCGGTTAGATTGAGCGGGGAATCGGCAGGCACCAGTTTTCCTTGGGCGAAGGAATGGAAAACTTTATGCAAATTGAAATTTCGACAGGAAAATTGTACGCGGTAGGATTCATCTTCGCGAAGATATTTTCCCGATACGGCAAGCAGCTCTCCATCCGTGGGTTTGCCGGAAAGCTCGAATGTGATGGCAGCAAGACTTATCGCCACGCTGCCGTTCATGGATTTCATCGAAAAATCCTTGCTGTGCAGCAAAGGCAATTGGGTATTGGGGGCAACCTCTAATGCACCGTTGCGGATCACAACCTTCAGGCCGGCAAGTTCCGGATCCGGAGGCTCGGACAACAACGTCGGAAACCGTTCCACCCTGACCTTCGGACTAAGCAACAGAACCTTGCCGATTCGGATCTGGCCACGGATCAAGGACCACCAATCAGGGTACACCTTTATTTCCGGGGCGAAGAGGGCGGTATCCTCGCTGGTAAAACGGGTGTCGCGCAGATTCATATGGGGCAGGGGCAGCCATACCCATTCCAGGCGCTCGGTTTGCAGAGTTCCCACCATTCTGGCATTTACCTGGTCACTTATCCGCTCCTTGAGCGCGTCAAGATCAATAAAATGCGGAAGCAACAAGACCGGGCCGACAACCCCTAACAGCACAATAACAACAAAGGAAAGAATGACCTTGGTTCTGAGGCGCAGGCTGGAAATTCGTGGCAGATTCATATAGTATCGAAGTATGGGCCGCTGACGGCCGGTATGTGGCTGGGAAGGGGGTGCGAACCGGAATGAAAATCATGCATGCCGGTTCGCCACAATATCAGGTGGAATAGTAGCATAACTTGTCAGCCCTATAAATTGATTTCCTCTGCTTTGCCAAACTATATTCAAGAAAGGGCTTCTTGGCGTTGTTACAGGGAATCAGCAAGAGGCAACAGGGTTTTCGGCAGATTTACCTTGTCAGTTCATGCGCAATGGCGTAATTTCTCTGAAAATTCAAGCACAGGCAGACACGATATATGACACAGTTACGCATCGGAGTTATCGGGGTAGGGTATCTCGGCAAGTTTCACGCCCAGAAGTACATGGCCATGCCGGGGGTGGATCTGGTTGGAGTGGCGGATGTAAACCCGGCCTACGCCGCAGCTGTCGCCGGAACCTGCAACACCAAAGCTTTTGCCGATTACCGAGATCTGCTCAAGCAGGTCGATGCAGTGAGTGTGGTGGTGCCCACCAGTCTGCACCACGAAGTTGCCACTGCCTGTTTGCTGGCCGGTGTGGATGTTATGCTGGAAAAGCCCATGACCACCACCCTGGCCGAGGCTGATGCGCTTATCGCCCTGGCAGATGACAAGCAGCGAATCCTGCAGGTCGGCCATATCGAGCGATACAATCCGGCGGTACTGGCCATGGCCGAGCACCTCACCCAGCCGATCTTTATCGAATCCCACCGAATCCATGTCTTTAAGCAACGGGGACTTGATGTCGACGTGGTGCTCGACCTGATGATCCACGATATCGACATCGTTTTAAGCCTTGTCAAATCACCCATAGCCTCCATGCATCCGGTGGGAATGCCGGTTTTCACCCAGACCACGGATATTGCCAATGTCCGGTTGATCTTTGAAAACGGCTGCACCGCCAACCTCACCGTGAGCCGCGTTTCCCGGGAAAATATCCGGCGGCTCCGCGTTTTTCAGCCGCATTCTTTCGTGGCGGTTGATTACGGCAAGAAAGAGATCACCGTGATTCGCCCCGGCAAAGAATTGGACGCAAACGGCATGCCCCAGGAAGAAGTTATTACTTCCTGTTACCTGCATGAAGACGCCCTGGAGATGGAGTTGTTGGACTTTGCCAAGAATGTCCGCAACCGGACCCAGCCCATGGTTTCCGGCAGAGAAGGACGACTGGCCCTGGCGGTAGCCCAAGAGATCATGGCCCGAATCAAGGAACATGCCGACACCCATCGTCAGCTGTTCAACGGCTGAGCACGGTAAACCATGCCGGATATCAGCAGTCCCCGGATTATGATTGTAGCCGGCGAAGCCTCAGGCGACATGCACGGCGCCCGGCTCATCGCCGCCCTCAAGGAGCAGGCTCCCGAGGCGCAGGTCTGCGGTATCGGCGGGCCTGAACTGACACGCCAGGGGGTGGAGATTCTCTACGACTCCTCCCAACTGGCAGTAGTCGGCATCGTCGAAGTTATCAGCCATCTCAGTTTTATCCGTGAAGCCTTACGCATCCTCGAAAATCGCCTCAAAGAACAGCAGCCCGATCTGTTGATCCTCATCGACTATCCCGACTTCAATCTGATCATGGCCAAAAAAGCCAAACGGCTCGGCATCCCTGTTTTTTACTACATCAGCCCCCAGGTATGGGCTTGGCGTAGCGGCCGGGTAAAGACCATCAAGAAGCTGGTGGATCGCATGGCCGTGATACTCCCCTTTGAGCAGGAATTTTACCGCAAACGCGGGATGACGGTTGATTTTGTCGGCCACCCCCTGATGGATTCGGTACGCACAACCCGGACACGGGAGGATTTCCTGCAAAGTCTTGGCATCGCCCCGGAAAGCACGGTCATCGGTATCCTGCCCGGCAGCCGAAAACGCGAGATCGCCGGAATGCTCCCGATTTTTCTGGAGGCTGCAAAGTGCATGCAGGACCAGCTTGTCAAACCGGTCTTTCTCCTGCCCCTGGCTCCCACTTTGTGCGAGGATGATCTCCTGGCCAACGGTCTGGCAGAATCCGGGGTCGAGGTAAAGGTGATCCGGGAGAACCGCTATGATCTCATGGGTGCCTGCGGGGCGGTGATGGCTGCCTCGGGCACGGTTTCTCTCGAATTGGCGATCCTGGATGTGCCCATGGTTATCTCCTACCGGGTTTCGCCGCTCACCTATTTTTTAGGACGACGCCTGATCAAGGTTCAATACGCCTCCCTGGTCAATCTGGTGGCCGGACGGGAAGTGGTGCCGGAGTTACTGCAGAACGAGGCTCTTCCGGAAAAAATCGCCAGTGCCACCGTTCGCCTTATTGCAAACCAGGCGGAACGAACCAAGCACCTTAACGGTTTGGCGGAAGTTCGGAAAAAGTTGGGTGGGGCAGGGGCCTCGGCCAAAGCGGCAAAGCTGGCCCTTGCAACGATCAGGAAAAATAAATAGTAAGAAATGAAAAAATAGGGGATGGCCAGGGTAGGCTTTATCCTTGGGCAACCTGCCTGATCGCCTCGTAGAGCACGATGCCTGCGGCCATGCCTAGATTGATGCTGCGGATGTTGGGATTGCTCATGGGGATGGTGGCGCAACGATCCCGGTACAGGGTGATAATCTCCTCGGGCAACCCTTTGGTCTCGCGGCCGAAAATCAAATAATCACCAGGCTGGTAGCACACCTCGGTATACGCTCGCTCCACCTTGGTGGTGAAAAAGTGCAACTGCAGCTCGTCCTGGGCTGCGAGAAACGCATCAAAACTGTCCCAGTAGCGGATATCGACAAACTTCCAGTAGTCGAGCCCGGCCCGTTTCAGATGCTTATCATCGGTGGAAAAGCCCAAGGGCCGGACCAGATGCAGAACAGTGTCCGTGGCGCCGCACAATCGGGCTATACTCCCTGTATTCGGGGGGATCTCCGGCTCGACCAGGACGATATGGAAAGGGGGAGACAAAGGCAAGGACTTAGAGCATGGAGATCGGGTTGTTCCGGGTCACCACCACGTTTTTCACCAGAATAATCTTGGGATCATCAAGACTTCTCGCCAACTGGGTAAGCGACTGAAACTCCTGACGAAACTGGACCAACTGGGTTCCGGTCAACTGGGAACGCGGCCGAAACTTGACATTGAAGGGGTTTGCAAACACACCGTTCTGCGCCATCCGGTAATCAAGATGCGGTCCGGTGGAGATACCGGTGGAACCGACATAGCCAATGATCTGCTTTTGATAGACCTTGGCTCCGGCCTTAATATTACTGGCGAATCTGGAAAGGTGCCCATAGTAGGTCTTGTAGCCGCCGCCATGATCAAGAATGATCTGCTTGCCATAGCCGCCCCTCCAACCGGCAAAATTCACCCTGCCATCGGAAGTGGCCATGATCGGGGTGCCTGTGGGAGCGGCAAGATCAACGCCCAGATGGGGGCGAACGATGTTCAAAACAGGATGGTAACGATTATAAGTGAAACCTGATGAGACTCTGGCCATGGGCACTGGAGAGCGGATGAATGATTCGCCGAGTTCGTAGCCTTTTTGATCGAAATACGCGGTCCCCCCATTGTCTCGACCAAAATAAAAAGCTTCAAGCTGCCCGACTTCTTTGCTGTCGTAGCGTGCCACCAAGATCTTGCCATAACCGACAAACTGGTTGTTCTTGTAGTATTTTTCAAAAACCAGCTCAAAGGTGTCGCCAAATCGGGTTTCGGTGTTGAAATCGATTTTTGAAGCAAAGATATCGGCAAAACTATAAATGAGCTTGGGATCTTCGCGAAAGGCCGAAAGCGCAGCAAAAAGCGAAGACTCAACCTTGCCCTGCAATTTGACGGTGCGGCAATCAAGGGCAACATCAAGTTTCTTGGCCCTGTAAGCCCCCTCGGCAGTGCGTTCTATGGCATGGATATCAAGAGGACCTGATTCGTAGAGGCATTTGACCAACCCCCCATCGTCATCAAGAGTGAGGGTGTACCGGTCGTTTGGTTTCATATCCCGAAAATTCACCACGCCGTCAAAGGCGGAGATCACCGACTGCCGCACCTCTTCTTCAACCCCATTGGAACGGAAGGAAGAAGTCAGCGAATCTCCAGGACGGATCTCCCCGACAATCTCCCGCACGTTGGGCAAGAACTCCTCTGTTTCGACGGATGTGTACGAACTGACCCCAGGTGCGTCCGGAATGGGGTTGCCATCCACGGCATAGAGAAAAAAGGCAACAACCAGCGCGATGGAAACGCCGATGGTGAGAAAATGCGAGGTGTTCAAGAAAAAAACCAGATGCCTTTTCGTGTGGTTATGGAAGCGGGAAACTCCACGGGAAAGGGCCGTGAGGCACGGCGGGCATAATCGGGAAAGGACAGCTTTGCACGTTTTGCGAAAAACGGTGGATATGTTGATTTCTTTTGCCATTCAAAACTCTATTTTATGAAGATTTATGCGGACACTCACGCATCCATCTGGGTAGCACACTGGATAAACATCTATTATGTAGCAAAATCGGGCAGGTATTACAAGTTTCTTTTGCATTTTTTCTATAATTAATGATTCATCACAATCAAGAATGAAAATAACGTCCAAACAATTTGTTCGGTTGAAAAAAAAATAAAATTGATGCACACTGCAAATTCGGGATTTTTCCGGCCCCAATACGTGCGGGGCCGGATATTTTTTTAGACCCTCGCCTGACGGCGGTTTTTTAACATTTTATCTCAGGAGCAGCAGGCAGCAATGGCGTTAATAGTGCAGAAATTCGGCGGGACCTCAGTGGCTAACCCGCAAAAAATCAAAGCGGTGGCCGAACGGGTCATGGGCTACAGCCGCAAGGGACACAGGGTGGTTGTCGTCCTCTCGGCCATGGCCGGCGAAACCAATCGTTTCGTCGATCTGGCCAACCAGATGCAGGCCATTCCCGACCCCCGTGAAATGGACATGCTCCTGGCCACCGGCGAACAGGCGACCATCGCCCTGTTCGCCATGGCGGTTAAGGACGCCGGGCTTAACGCGATTTCGCTTCTTGGCGATCAGGTAAAGATCACCACCGACCGGATGCATACCAAGGCCAGGATACAGACAATCGACTCGGATCTGATCAACCGCCACCTTGACGCCGGAAAAATTGTGGTAGTGGCCGGTTTTCAGGGAGTCACCGAAGATGGCGATATCACCACTCTGGGAAGAGGCGGCTCCGACACCACGGCCGTTGCCTTGGCTGCCGCCCTGAAAGCCGATGAGTGCGAGATTTACACGGATGTGGAAGGGGTGTACACCACCGACCCCAACATCTGCTCCACCGCCAGAAAAATAGATCGTATTTCCTACGACGAAATGCTTGAAATGGCCAGTCTCGGCGCCAAGGTATTGGACATCCGCTCGGTCGGTTTTGCCAAACGTTACAAAGTACCTGTCCATGTTCGTTCCACTTTCACGGAAGCCGAAGGAACCTGGGTAGTAGAGGAGGATAAAGAAATGGAATCGAATCCGGTATCCGGAGTTACCTGCACCAAGAATGAAGCACGCATCACCATCGCCAAGGTTCCCGACGTACCCGGCACCGCCTCGAAGATCTTCAATCCGATCACCAGCGAAGGCATAGTGGTGGACATGATCATCCAGAATACTCGTGACGGCGCCCTCACCGACATGACCTTCACCGTGCCCCGCACCGATTATAAAAAAACCATGCAGATCATGGATCGGATCGTGGCCGAGATCGGGGCCGAAGGTGTGACCGGCGCCGAAAACATCGCCAAGGTTTCCATTGTCGGGCTAGGCATGCGCAACCATGCAGGCATTGCCTCCACCATGTTCAAGGTACTGGCCCAGGAAGGGATTAATATCCTGATGATCAGCACTTCGGAGATCAAGGTCTCCTGTGTCATAGAGGAAAAATACACCGAACTTGCGGTTCGGGCCCTGCATGACGCCTTCGGGCTTGGAAAAGGCAACTAAAACATGGCACATCCAGTCGCTATCTACGACACCACCCTGCGGGATGGAACCCAGGCCGAGAATTTCAACCTCTCGGTGGAGGACAAACTGCGTATCACCCTGAAGTTTGATGAATTCGGGATCGATTTTGTCGAAGGTGGTTGGCCAGGCTCCAACCCCAAGGATGTGGAATATTTCAAAGAGATCCAGAATTACGATCTCAAACACACCAAGGTTACGGCCTTCGGCTCCACTCGGCTCTTCAGTAATCCGGCGGAGCAGGATCATAATCTTAATGCTTTGATCGCTGCCAAAACTCCCGGGATCACCATCTTCGGCAAAACCTGGGATATTCATGTGCACGACGCCCTGCGCATCGAACTGGATGACAACCTGCTGATCATCGAGGAGTCGCTGCGGTATCTGCGGCCCCATGCGCAATATCTTACCTATGATGCCGAACATTTTTTCGACGGTTTCAAGGCCAACCCTGAATACGCCCTGACCACCCTGGATCGGGCTATTGCCGGGGGGGCCGACTGTCTTGCGCTCTGCGAGACCAACGGCGGCACCTTGCCCACCGAGCTTTCAGAGATCATTCAAGCGGTAAAAGCGCATCTGGCTGCGAAAAAGGTCGCGATCGCATTCGGAATCCACGCCCACAACGATTCCGAGTGCGCGGTGGCCAACTCCCTGATCGCCGTCTCTTTAGGAGCCACCCAGGTCCAGGGCACGGCCAACGGTTTTGGCGAGCGCTGCGGCAACGCCAACCTCACCTCGATCATGCCGGCCCTGGCATTGAAGATGGGCTACGAGTTTACGGCTTCGGCAAACCTGCACCGACTCAGCGAAGTTTCCCGATTTGTCTCCGAACTGGCCAATCTCTCCCCCAACAAATACCAGGCTTATGTTGGGCAGTCGGCCTTTGCCCACAAGGGCGGCATTCATGTCAGCGCCGTGCAACGCAACCCCCTGACCTACGAGCACATGGTGCCGGAAAAGGTGGGCAATGTGCGACGGGTGCTGATCTCGGATCTTTCCGGCAAAAGTAACGTGCTGGTCAAGGCGAAGAAGTTCGGTCTCGATCTGGACAGCAAGGATCCGGTGGTCAGCGCCATAGTCAAGGAGTTGAAAGATCTCGAGAATCAGGGCTTCCAGTACGAAGGGGCTGAGGCATCTTTCGAGCTGCTCATGCGTCGCGCCATGGGAACCCCGAAGAAATATTTTGATCTGCACGGCTTTCGGGTGATCAGCCAGAAATCTCCGGACGGCGTGCTTCAAGAGGAAGCCACCATCCGTTTGGCCGTGGGCGGAGAAGAGGTGCACACCGCAGCCCATGGCAATGGCCCGGTCAACGCTCTGGACAAATCGCTTCGCAAAGCGCTCACCCAGTTCTATCCGAATCTCAAGGAGATGGAATTACAGGATTACAAGGTGCGGGTGCTGGCCAGCGAACACGGCACCGAGGCCAGAGTCAGGGTGCTGATCGAATCCCGCGATCAGGACTCCATATGGGGCACGGTGGGAGTTTCTCCGGATATTATCGAGGCAAGCTGGCAGGCCCTGGTGGACAGCATCAACTACAAACTCATGAAGGATGAGCGAAACAAGCAGTGATACCGGGAAAAAGGACCTGCGCCCTTTGGTGCTCGTCCTTTTCGCCCTGTGCATCCTGATCGCTGCCGCATTCCGTGCGGGTTGGTTTTCCCTTCTTTCCGAACAACAACCCGCCGCCCCGCTAAAACTTGCCTGGTGGGATGGCTCCGTTGCCACCGGGCTCTATCGGGTGCCGACTGATTCCGTGTACCCGACGCGTAAAGAACAGGCACAATCCGAACCAACTTCCGCCCAAGAAAGCCAATCTTCGGGAACCCCCCCAGCCAGACTGGCCCCCCTGTTTTTCAAACCCATCCCCATCAATCAAGCTGATGAAGCACTGCTGACCACCATTCCGGGTATCGGCCCGGCATTTGCCCGGCGGATCATTGCATTCAGGAATCAGCAGGGCAGGATTAACGCCATTGAGGAACTGGATGCGGTGGAGGGTATTGGCCCGGCCAAGCTGAAGATTCTCAAGGCCAATCTTACCGTTGATTAAAACGTCCTCATAAAGCAGGTGCTTCGACAGGCTCAGCACGAACGGAAGTGTAGACACAACATACTGTCAGGAGGTACCGTTCGCCCTGAGCCTGTCGAAGGGGCTTTTTTGAGCACATCAAGAATCTACTACGCCTCAAAAAGTCGCCCCTGAACCAAACATTTCCCCAACTCCCGGTACACCTCCCGAAGCCGCGCCCTCTCAGGATTCTCGCCAAGCGCCCGGATAATCCTCCGGGACAACGGCCCCTGCGCAAGAATGGCCTCCACGCTCTCCTGGATAGCATGTCCGGCTCCAGCCAGTTCTTGAGCGCAATCCGAGTCAAGTTCCCGCCATAACTCTTTCGAAGTCATGGTGGCGTTCCTACCCCTGCCAAACAGAGCCAGGTAACGGTGATCGTCGATCACCGTCTCTTCACCGTCCTTGATCGTTTTAACAAAAATCTCAGCCAGAGGTCCGGTTGTCGCCGCCTTCTGTTCCTCCAGCCCGGACCAACGCTCTTCAGTCAACCCCTTGAGCACCGCGCTGATCAGCACGCTTAAAGAAACGTCGGCCAACGGGCATTCCTGAATATCCAGAACCCGGATCTCAATGGCGTTGCGATCGAAGCGGGCGATAGCCCCCCGGGAGTTGAGCCATTCCGCTTCCAGAATCCCGTTCGGATCGTGGGACGCGATGTCACGGCGCAGGGGGGTGTATATCGCCTGCTCATAGTCGGCCTCACTGAAAACCGGCTCCGGGATCACCTGACTAGTAATGAAGGGAATACGTTTTTGATTGTTTCGGTAATACTCCAATCGGGAGTCCAGCCACCCGGTAAGCGTGCCATCCACTGCGGGCGAGCTTGCGGCAATGGCGGGGAGGATGGGAACCAGCACCCGGATCGCCGCGTGCAAACGGCCGAACTCTTCGTCCGTGGCAAAACCCAGATTGAGATGGGTGGACTGCACATTGGACCAGCCATGGCCCTGGCAGTTGAAGATTAGGTTGTAGGTGTTGTAAATATCTTTGTTGCCGTGGGGCCAGAGGTGGGTTTCGGTGTGCGGGTCCATCCAGGGGTGCATGGCGGTAGGCAGGAGAATCGCCCCCTGTTCGTTTGCAAGCCGGGAGATTTCCTTAACCTCTTTCTGGAACTTCTCCACGAGCATCGGCAATCCGGAAACCGGACCGCTGTTTTTGATCTCGATAACATGCAGGGCCAGCTCATTGGACCAGGCCATGATGCCGCGCTCAACCTCGTTGGTGACAACACCCGCTTTCTGTTGCAGAATACGATCGGCAATGGGTGCCACATCCAGGGTGTCCTCGCGGACCAGCATGTACTCCAGTTCAATCCCGAACTTTTTAAACAATCCGGACTGACTCACGCCCACAACCCTCCGCCCTTGCGCTCGTCAACCCTGCGGACAAACACCCGCATCAGTCGCAGATAGAGATCGTCTTTCAAAACCTTATCTTCCACCCCAGCATCGATATTGGGGTTGTCGTTGATCTCGATGAGATAGAAGCGATTGCCGATCTGTTTGATATCCACCCCGTAGAGCCCGTTGCCGATGAGAGCCGAACCCTTGAGCGCCAGCTTGATCAAAGCGGGAGGGCAATGTTCCACCGGCAGGGTCTCAGCCTCGCCATCGGTGAGCTTGCGCCCGTCCTGATCGCGCTTGATGATCTGCCAATGCTTCCTGGCCATGAAATATTTGCAGGCAAAAAGCGGTTGCCGGTCAAAAACGCCGACCCGCCAGTCAAAGGTGGTAGGCATGAACTCCTGGGCGATAATCAACTCGGACTTCTGGAGCAGGGCCGTAACCTCTCGGGCCAGCTCTGTTTCATTCTCAACCTTTACAACCCCTTGGGAAAAAGAGCTGTCCGGTCTTTTGAGCACGCAGGGAAAGCCCAAATCCGCGCTGAAATGCTGCCAGTTGCCCTGATGCAGAATGCGGGTCTTGGGAATGGGAATCCGGTGCCGGGTAAAAATCTCGGCCAGAAACACCTTGTTGGTACAGCGGAGGATGGATTCCGGATCATCGATCACCACCAACCCTTCGGCCACGGCCCTGCGCGCAAAACGATAGGTGTGGTGGAGGACGCTGGTGGTTTCCCGGATAAAAAGGGCGTCGAACTCGGCAAGCCTGCCGTAATCATCCTTCTGGATGAACTCGACGCCAAAGCCAACCGCCTCGGCACCCTTGACCATTCGTTGCAAGGCCTTGGCATTGGAGGGTGCTTCCGCCTCTGCCGGGTCATGGAGAATGGCCAGATCGTAACGAGCGGTTCGCCGCCGGTGAAAAATGCGATGCCGCCCCTTAAAATATTCACGGGCCATCTCCACCGCGAAATCGCGATGGTCCTCAGGAATATCGCTGGCCGCAATGGGAGTGATCCCACTCAGCTGCCATTTTCGCTCTTTTTCATTATGACTGAAACTGGCCCGCAGAAAGGGGGCCTGAAATATCTTGAACAGCTGCTGGGCAAGATTTTCGTGCCGTTTGGCCACATTATGGCCAAAATAGATACTCACCACGAATTCCGGCGATTTTATCTGACCCAGGCTCTGCTGAATAATCTGGTCCAGGTCATCGGAGGCGATGCGGATAATGGCCTGGGTCTTGAAATCCTGGATAGTGGCAACATCCGGCAAGGGCTTGTGCCCCCTGGCCGCAGCCAACAACGAGACATAATAGCCCGTGCTCTGGTAGCGATAGGATTTGCACAGGTTGAACACCCTGGCCGAGGTCATCTCCGCATAGGCGGCATCGGTAAGATACGCGCGGGCCGGAACGATCTCCACGTCGCTGATGGCAAGGGGCCAGTCCTTGGGGTCGTTGACAACAATCAGCACCTTCATGCAATCACCGTAGACGCCGTATGGCCATTACCTTTTTTTCTGCCGGGTTCGATGATGAGAAGATTGGCGTCATAGGTGACAATGCCCAGCAGAATCGCGCAGATGACCCGATCTATGGAGACCTCGTATTTCTGGCCTTCGGCCATGGGGTTATCCATGTGCGGATCGGCGATGACCACCAGTCTGTCCGGCCTGTTATAGCCACAGAGAAGAACAAAATGGCCGGAAGGGTTGCCGCGCACGTCGTCATCCTCGCAGCGGTCGCCGTATTCACGCATGCTTCGGTAGAGATAGGTGGAACTTAAGCCGGTGAGCACCGGAATGGCCCGTTTCAGGTATTTGCGGAGCAGGGAAGGGGTGAGATCGGCGAAGCGGAGTTCCCCGCCGAGGTTGAGGAAGTTGAGATAGCCCCGGGTGGCAAGGTGGAGCTTTGCATCATCTTTGACCTCCATCTGGGCCAGAAGCCGCTCCTCGATATAATCAGGCCCGTGTCCAAACCAGGTGGGATCGAAAACCTGCAGGTTATAGGTGTAGATCCGCGCCCGGTAACCGCGCCGCAGGGCATGACAGGCGAGGAAGACATCCAGGGTGCCGCCGGTTTCCAGGCTTTTCACCTCATCGATTACTTGAGCAAGGGGAGTTTCGTCACCGTAGTATTGATACACGGCATGGAGACAGGTGGGGCCGCAGGTAGTGTCGTCGGGCTGCGGCAGGATAGTGACGTCAAGGAAGGCTTCCATGGTGGTATCCTCCTGGCAATCGTGCGAGGATCAGCCAGCTACTTTCGCTACCAACGCCGCCATACCTGCCCGAATCCGTCCATATTCCTCAGGGGAGAGTCCGGCGCCGAGGGCCACCATCTCCGCCATTTTTGCGGTGAGAAAATCGCCGGGGCCATGGGCATCGGCATTTACGGCCATACCAGCGCCGGCAGCCAGGGCCATCTTGGCGACATGGCCATTGGTGAGTGAATGTCCCTTTCTCCCGGAAAGCTCGATCAAGATACCCTTCTTCGCGGCAAGTTTCGCCTCTTCCAGGGTGATGAATCCGGGATGGGCCAACACATCCACGCCTGCCTCAAGGGTGGCCCGGTTGGTCCCAGGCCGCACCGGCTCCACCGGGGTTTCCCCGTGGCCGACCACGATCTTGGCACCAAGCTGCCTGGCCCGACGGGTGAGTTCACCAATCTGCTCCAGCGGCACATGGGTCAGTTCGATGCCGGGCAGGAGCTGAGTCTTGGAATACTTATTCAGATCAGCCGCCGCCTGGACAATGCGGGGAATGATAAAATCCAGATTGGAGGAATCGGCATGATCGGTGATGGCAATGGCGGAATAACCGAGGATTTCCACCCTCCGCAGATGCTCGGCCGGAACGAGTTCGCCGTCGCTGAACAGAGAGTGGGTATGCAGATCGATCATGGGGAGGTCTCCATTTTTTTTCATAACGGCTTAACGCTGTGAAACGCACACCGCAGTGGATTTTCCACGCTTTGCTTTGCGTCAAAAACAAATAAAACAAACACCGTGTCGTCGGAGAAGCTGATCTATTTTATATGAATACATTCTGCCGGGCATGACGCTGCGGCCTCATCAGCGCACTCGATACTTCCTCCGTCTGGATTTATTACAAAAGCTTTATTATCGTCATCATTAAAGCCAAAAACGTCCGGGCATATTTCCACACAACTTTGACAACCTATGCATTCATCCGTATCGATGATAACTTGCTTGGACATAGTAAGTTCCTTGTCTGTTGATTTGTTATTATTCGCGTTCCCTATGTCCGTTACTCCCCTCACCATGGTGACCCCCGCTACCTTTGATGGTAGCGTGCAAGCCCTCCACGTAATGCGTGAAAAGGACATAGGCTTCGACAAAATCGCGACCCGCAGCCACGGAATCATCGGCATGCTTTTGCGTTTCGCCAGCATGTTGAAAACGTACACGAATGCCATTGGCCATAGCTTTCGTCAAGACATCGACCAGATTATCCACCGACCCAATTTCCAAAGCTTTATCCGCCAGGGCAACAGCCGGATCTACAGCCTCACCTGGCTTCAAACCAGTATAGGGCGCTCCTTCACCGGCCCGATGAATACGAACCAGAGTTTCGAAAAAATACATATCAGCTAACTCTTTAGCCTCAGCACCTGCGGCACGAACAGCAAGAGTTTTTTGAAACGCGGCTCGAATCTCTTTTTCCTTTTCAGCCTGCACCCATTTAAGCAGTGGAGTTACATCACCCTTTTCGAGGGCTATTCTTGCCGTTTGCACCACTGGGCCATCAAGCGTGTCACAATGTGCAAAGGCATTTTTGCTCACTGAAGCGAATACAAGTCCGATTCCAAGGAATGCCACCAACGTACTAGTCAAAAAGTTTCTTGTAGCCATTGTTCTCCTCCTTCGGTTGTTTCGTTACCAGCAATATCACCGCTATGTTTTGATTATAGGCTTGAACGGAATTATGTGAAATACAGATTTTGCGCCCTAGATCATTTTCCCACGCAAGGAATTCTGGCAAGCACTTTCGATCTCCACCATGAGCAACTGCCCCGGAACCAGCTTACTTTCGCAGGAAAAATTCACGATCTGATTCCCACCGGTCCTACCGCTCCATTGATTGGCTGGAGACTTGCTTGCCCCTTCCACCATGACTTCCAAAGTTTTCCCA
>VMSS01000155.1 GCA_013791995.1 Desulfurivibrio sp.
CGTTATCCACAAACACACAGGTGAGCTGGGTGCCGATGGCCCGATGGAGCAAGGCCGCGACCACCGAGGAATCAACCCCGCCGGAAAGACCCAGCAGCACTTCGTCGTCGCCCACCTGGCGGCGGATCTGCGCGATGGCATTTTCAATGATATTGCTCGGCGTCCACAGGCGGCCGCAACCGCAGATTTCATGGACAAAACGCTCGATGATCCGCTGTCCCTGCCGGGTATGGGTCACCTCCGGGTGAAACTGGAGGCCGTAAAAGTTGCGGGATTCATCCGCCATGCCGGCCATGGGTGCGCTGTCGGTCTCGCAGATGGCAACAAAGCCTTTGGGTAGCCGGTTTACCCGGTCGCCATGACTCATCCACACATCAAGCAGACCAAATCCCTCGGGACTGGCGTGATCCTCAATGTCGGTGAGCAGCTTGGAGTGGTTGCGGGCCCGCACCTGGGCATAGCCGTATTCGCGGTGGCTGGACGGTTCAACCTCGCCGCCGAGCTGGGCGGCCATGGTCTGGAGGCCGTAGCAGATGCCGAGCACCGGCACGCCCAGGCTGAAAACCACATCAGCGGCGCGGGGAGTTTGAACCTCATGCACGGACTGGGGACCACCCGAAAGGATGATCCCATTGGGAGCAAAAGCCAGGATCTCCTCGGAGGTCATGTCCCAGGGATACAGTTCGCAATACACCCCTGCCTCACGCACCCGTCGGGCAATGAGCTGGGTGTACTGGGAGCCGAAATCAAGAATCAGTATTTTTTCGCTGTGGATATCCATTTTTCACCTATGGTGAAAAGAGTTGAAAATGAAAAGTGGAGAATTAAAAGTTAGGGACAATTTCCCTGCTTTCCGTCTCGCTTTTCATTACATACCTTTTCATTTTTACCTTTTAATTTTTCACTGCCGTTCAGCCCAACCGGTAGTTCGGGGCCTCTTTGGTGATGATCACATCGTGGACATGGCTTTCCTTAAGTCCGGCGGCAGTGATCTTGACAAACTTCGCCTTCCGCCGCAAATCTTCTATGGTGGCCGCACCCAGATAGCCCATGCCGGAACGCAGGCCGCCCATGAGCTGATAAATCATGTCGGAAAGGGGCCCCCGATAGGGCACTTTACCCTCGATCCCTTCGGGAACAAATTTGGCCTGACTCTCTATGTCTTCCTGGAAATATCGGTCGCTGGAACCCTGCTTCATGGCGCCGAGCGAGCCCATACCCCGGTAGCCCTTGTAGGTTCTCCCCTGGTACAGGAAGGTTTCTCCTGGTGATTCATCGGTTCCGGCAAAGAGGCTGCCGATCATCACCACCCTGGCCCCGATGCCGATGGCCTTGGCTATTTCGCCCGAGTATTTGATCCCGCCGTCGGCAATCACCGGAACACCGAATTTTTCCGCGGCCTTCGCACAGTTATAAATCGCGGTCATCTGCGGCACGCCGACCCCTGCCACGATCCGGGTGGTACAGATGGACCCGGGTCCGACCCCAACCTTGACGCAATCGGCTCCCGCCCGGATCAGGGCCTCGGTCCCTTCCGCCGTGGCCACGTTTCCGGCGATGACCTGGAGTTCGGGAAAGGCGTCCTTGATGCGCTCCAGGGCGCTCAGAATATTGCGGGAATGCCCGTGGGCGGAATCGAGAACCACCACATCCACTCCGACGTTGATCAGTTTTTCCACATGCTCCAGGCTGGAGTTGACACCTATGGCCGCGCCGACCCGCAACCGACCCAGGTCATCCTTGGCGGCATTGGGATACTTCCGCACTTTTTCAATATCCTTGATGGTGATCAACCCCTGCAGATCGCCCTCGTCATCCACAACCAGAAGCTTTTCGATCCGGTGCTCATGGAGGAGGGCCTTGGATTGCTCCAGAGTGATGCCAACCTTGGCGGTCACCAGGTTCTTACTGGTCATGACCTCCCGAACCAACAAATCCTCGTCAGAAACAAAACGGAGATCGCGGTTGGTAACAATACCGACCAGTTTGGTGCCTCGCAGAACCGGCACCCCGGAGATCCGGTAATTACGCATGATTTCGTTCACTTCCCGCACGGTCTGTTCGTCGTTCACCGTAATCGGATCGATAACCATACCTGACTCGGATTTCTTTACCTTCCGCACCTCGCGGATCTGTTCTTCCACGCTCATGTTCTTATGGATGATCCCGATCCCGCCCTCCCGAGCCATGGTGATGGCGGCCCGGTGCTCGGTGACCGTATCCATGGCCGCGCTGACCAGAGGAATATTCAAGGTGATCGCCTTGGTCAGCATCGTGGCCAGGCTCACCTCGTTGGGCAGCACTTCGGAAGCGGCGGGCACCAGGAGCAGGTCATCAAAGGTATAGGCGTGTTCGATTGTATCGAGTGACATCAGCGGACTCCCTCAAAATAATTATGGCGGGTGATGCGCCTCGCTTGCCAAGGCGACCTGAAAGACTCAACGCCACCGAGAAAACAGGCGGCAAAAAAAGCATAGAGTATTCACTATAAAAAAATTTCAATCCGAAGGTCAATGGCGAGTTTGCAGAGGAGCACTTCAGTCGCCGGTCCTTTCCTTCGAGGATCATTCTTGAAAAACAATTACAAGGGATCGTTCGGTCTATGCCGGCCTTCTACCCCGCTTAAGAGAATGCCTTCAAGCAATCCGGCATCGCTCACCAGCAGGGAAGGGCATGCCAGCGCCAGTTGCAACTCCTGCAAAATAATCGCCCCGGCAACGATAATCTCCCCGCGTCATTCTGCCATTCCGGGCAGCCCATTGCGCTCTCGTGGCGAAGCAGCAGTCAGCCGGGACACCAGACTGTCCAGCTTTACCAGACTCAGATTGTAATTCTGGACCCGCTGGGCATCATAGTGATCCAACCCAAGAGCAAGAGCGGCCAGGCTGGTCACTGTACCACCGGAAGCCACCAGCAGCGAGCCTTGCTTGGCTATTTCTTCATCGGTAATACTCTGGAGAGAAGGGTCCAGTATCGCCCTGATCTTTGTGCGCATACCCTGAAAATCCGCAGCGAATTCCTCGGTCAAACCGACCGCGCCCAAGGGCAGGCTTCTCACTTGGGGCACGCTCAAGGCGGTGGCCTGTCGAATAATTTCAGTGCTGCCTCCGCCCACATCCACCAACACCAATGGGTGACGCAGTTGCACTTCGGGCAGGGCGGAAAGGGCTCCCCAAAGAGCCAGGCGGGCTTCTTCGTCGCCGGATAGCACCTCGACCCGGAGTCCGGTCAGGGATAAAATTCTCTGAAGAAATTCCAGGCTGTTCGTGGCTGTTCGCACGGCATGGGTGGCGCAAATCCGAACGCTGTGGACAGGAAACGATGCCATGGTTCCGGCAAAACGGGTCAAGGCAACTTCGGCCCGAATCATGGCCGCAGAGGAAAGTCGGCCGCTGTGCCAAAGCCCCTCGCCCAGCCGAACCGTAACAAGCTCGTGGGCCAAAGGGTGCAGGCGCCCATCCTGTACTTCGGCCACCAGCAGACGAAAACTGTTGGTCCCGATATCAATGCCGCAGGCTATGATCATTACCGCTTCACTGTCACCGCTTCACTGTTGCCTTTTATCAGGCCGTAACGTACAATAAGAGAGAAGAATCCCAATCACCATGGGGAGTTAGCCGTCGGCCGACAGCCCCGTAAAAAGGATCACCGCATGATATTTGATATCAATCCGGATAACCCCCAACCCCGCTTGATCCTGCAAGCGGCGGAGGCGCTGCGTAAAGGAGCGGTGATCTGCTACCCCACCGACACCGTATACGGAATCGGCTGCGACATGTTCAATCAGAAAGCAGTCAAGCGGATCTACCAAATAAAAAAGAGGCCGATACACCAGCCTTTCAGCTTCATGTGCTCAAACCTCAAAAACGTCAGCACCTATTGCCATGTCTCCAACATGAGCTACAGGATCATGAAAAAAGATCTGCCCGGTCCCTACACCTTTATCCTGCAGGCGGCAAAGCTGGTGCCCAAGATCATGCTCAGCCGACAGAAAACCGTGGGAATCAGGGTGCCGGATAATGCCATCTGCTTGGCGCTCATAGAAGCCCTGGGCAACCCGATGCTCAACACCAGCGCCATCCAGAACCCCGATGACCCACCCATGAGCGAGGCGTTTGAAATAGAGGAACGGTTCGGTCGGCAGGTGGACATCATTATCAATGGAGGCACGGTATACCCTGAGCCATCATCGGTGGTGTCGCTTATCGGCGATACGCCGGAGGTGCTGCGCCATGGCAAGGGTGAAACCAGCCATTTCTGACCCCCAAGCTAAGCGTTCACAGGGTGCGGCAGAGCGCGTGTCAATTGTCGGCAGAAGCACCGACAAAGAGGCCTGTTCGTATACATCAGGAACGGGCAGGCCGATGACAGCAGCACAGCGGCGAAGCAGAGGCGGTGCCCGGTGATCGCTTGCCCGAGTTTACTTCCCGTTCTGAATCAGAGCGTCTTTCAGCGACTTACTCATGGTGAAATGCAGATTCTTACGGGAAGTAATCTGCATGACCTTGCCGGTCCTGGGGTTCTTGGTCGTCCTCGCCTTACGCTGGCGCACGGAAAAACTGCCAAACCCGCGGATCTCGACCCGCCGATCCTCGGTCAGGGCCTCCACTATCGTGTCCAGCATGATATCAACAGCCTGGCTCACATCTTTTTTAAGATACGCGCCCATCTCTTCGGCCACAGCATTTACCAAATCCCGTTTCAACATCGTTTAATACACTCCTATCGCAAAGTCCCTGTCCATTCATAGGCCAGAATCGGACCAGATAAACCTGTCTGCTGTAACAGCGATTCACTTTTTTTACCGGTCATCAACCGCAGGAAGGAAAAATCATCTCCCGCAGGATAGACAAGTTCCGGCATCTTCTCGGTCTTCATTCCGGCCAATTCTGCGGCCAGCATGACCGCATCACTGAAATTTCCCATCTGATCAACCAGACCGTATTCCTGGGCCTGCTGTCCGGAAAAAATACGGCCATCGGCAATCTTCTTGACCTCCGCCGTGGATAAAGATCGGCTTTCAGAGACCGCCTGGACAAACTGGTCCTGAACGTTATCGATCATCCCCTGAAGCATCAACCGTTCTTCTGCTGTCATGGACCTGGAAGGAGAACCGATATCTTTCAGCCTGCCGCTTTTGACCACCTCGTTTTTATAGCCTATTTTCTCAAACAACCCTTCCAGATTGGCAAACTTGAGAATAACTCCCATACTGCCGGTCAGGGTGCCTGGGTTGGCAACAATCTTGGTGGCGCCCAAGGAAACATACAAACCGCCAGAAGCTGCCACGGAACCCATGGAAGCCACCACCGGCTTAATGGCGGTGGTCCGTCGGACTTCGTCATAGATCTCCTGGGACGCGCCTACCGCACCGCCCGGGCTGTCAACCCTCAGGACAATCGCCTTTATCTTGGACTCTTCCCGAAACGCTATGAGATTTTCCAGGGTTTCCTCGGATTCGAGGATAACACCCTTGACATCAATGACCCCGATCCCTTCCTTGAGGAAGAGTTCAGACTTGGACGGACTGGTAAGGCTGGTAACAAAAAAAGTTATTCCGCCCCAGAAAAACAGCATAATGGCCCCCAGGACCAGTAGTCCCGTGAGAACCGGATGCTTGTGGCGGAATAACTCTTGTGACATGACAAACCTGGAATAAAAATTTAGGAGCCGTCGCAGTTTACCGGCGACGGCTCCTCACACATTCGGCCTGATTACTCTTGGGCCTTATTGTCCATCTCTTCCTTCAACAGATCACCAATAGTGGACGGGCCACCCTTGGTCTGCTTCTGCTTGTATTCCTCAAAGGAACCTTCGGAGGACTCGTCGGTCAGCGCCTTGATAGACAAACCGATCTTCCGATCCTTGGCAGAAACATTGATCACCTTTGTCTCCACGGAATCACCGGCATTGTACAACCCCACCGGGGTGGCAACCTTGTCCTTGCTGATCTCGGACACATGAATCAGCCCTTCGATACCCTCTTCAACTTCCACGAAGATGCCGAACTCGGTCACATTGGTGATCTTGCCCTGCACGGTGGTACCCACCGGGTATTTCTCGATGGCGGCCTGCCAGGGATCCGGCTCCAGCTGCTTGACGCCGAGAGAGAACCGCTCGTTCTCGCGGTCGATCTTGAGCACCACGGCCTGGATGGTTTCACCCTTGGCATATTTCTCTGAAGGATGCTTGATCCGCTCGGTCCAGGAGAGATCGGAAACATGGATCAAACCGTCGATTCCTTCCTCGATGCCGATGAAGACGCCGAAGTCGGTGATGTTCTTGATCTTGCCTTCGATGATGGAGCCCACCGGATAGTTCTCGCTGACCAGATCCCAAGGATTGGGCTGCAGCTGTTTCATGCCCAAAGAGATGCGCTTGGCATCCACGTCGATGTTGAGAATGACCACCTCGGCAGCCTCGCCAACGCCGACGATCTTGGAGGGATGCCGGGTTTTCTTGGACCAGGACATCTCGGAAACATGGATCAACCCTTCAACGCCCTCTTCCAACTCGGCAAATACTCCGTAGTCGGTGATGGAGACCACTTTACCCATGGCCTTGGCACCGATTGGGTAGCGCTCCTGCACGGTGGCCCAAGGATCTTCCTTGAGCTGCTTGACGCCAAGGGAAACCTTGTCGTTCTCGCGGTCGTACTTGAGGATTTTGACCTGAATCTCTTCGCCCACCTTGAACAGCTTGGAGGGATGGGATACACGGCCCCAGGAGAGATCGGTGATGTGACAAAGACCGTCCATACCGCCCAGGTCGATGAATACACCGTAATCGGTGATATTGGTGATGGTGCCGGTAACGATCTGGCCTTCGACCAGATTGGACTGCATCTCTTCCCGCAGCTTCTTGCGCTCGTCCTCAAGGATGGCACGGCGGGAGATCACCACGTTGTTGCGCTTGCGGTTATATTTCAGGACCTTGAACTCAAAGGTCTGGCCGATGAGGCTGTCCAGATCCTTGACCGGCCGAAGATCGATCTGCGAGTAGGGCAGGAAGGCCGGAACGCCGATATCGACGGAAAGTCCACCCTTGACCCGGTTGTCGATCCGGCCCGAGATGGTGCCGTCCGCTTCCTGGATCTTGGCGATGTCTTCCCAGACCTTGATACCGATGGCCTTTTCACGAGAGAGCTTCAGGCCGCCTTCAGCCTCGCGCTTCTCCACGAAAACGTCAAAGATGTCGCCCACCTTGACGTCAATTTCGCCATTTTCGTTTTTGAACTCGGAACAGTGGATCTCACTCTCCGACTTGTCGCCGATATCCACCACGATAAAATCGTTGGCCAGGGCGATAACGGTGCCGGGCACGACTTCACCCACTTCCGCTACCTTGAGACTTTCCTCGAAAAGCTGAGCAAAGCTCATTTCCCCTACTTCGACATCGGACTTCGTTTTGGTTGCTGTTGTGCTTGTTGCCATGGAAACAATCCTCCTTTATTAGATCGAGCCTATATACCAGAGAATATGGGCAAATACAAACTTTTTATCTGGGCGAACGGATTGAAAATACGGGCAAAACACGACGACCAACATCCGGGGATGAGTGGCGCATAACCATTTAAAATCAAAGAATATAACCGGAGACACACAGGGGGACAGCCAAGAGGATTGACGCAGAACTCTTTCGGGCGGAGAAATTTTTTTTATCGTTTCAGGGGTTGGCCTTGGCGGGCAAGCCATCGCTGCGGCAACACAACAATGGCCTTATCCGGGAGACAAGCGGCAACATTGACAACGCGATGGTCAGGAAGAGGGAGTTTGTTTCGTGGCAGCCTCTATTTCGCCGAGGCACGACAGGGAGGAATCACCAATCACCCTATTGCCCCCTTGCTCCTTGCCGGCATACAGTGCTTTATCGGCACGGGTCACCAATTCGGCGATATCTTCCGGCCAGGAACAACCAGGGCGCTTAAGGAACTGGGCCAAGCCGACGCTGAGGCTGGTTGAGGCGTAGCGGGATTCATGACTGTAACGCTCCTGGATGCGGTCGGCAATCTGCACAGCCTGGGCTGCGGTGGCGTAAGGTATGATAATGGCGAATTCGTCACCGCCGAACCGGAAACACCAGTCCACATTCTCTCTGGTGCATTGCACGAGAATTCGCCCGATATCCTGAAGAACCCGATCTCCAGCCTGATGCCCATGTTGATCGTTATACTCCTTGAAGCGATCCACATCGATAAGGGCGAGAAACACCGGATATCCTTGCCGATGGGCCCGCGGCACCTCCTCATGGATTTTCATCTCAAAGCAGCGGCGGTTATACAGGTCGGTGAGCATATCGCACATGGAAAGATGCTCAAGCTTCCTGATCAGGGTTTGCTCGCGGATAACCCTGCTGATCTTGGCTTCAAGCTCATCCATGCCAAAGGGCTTGGTGATGAAATCGCTGGCCCCGGCCCGGACAACATCGGTATACCCGTGGATTTCGGCATGCCCGGTGACAACGATGACCTCGATCCGGGGATATTCCTCTTTGATATGTTTCAAAAGCTGCATGCCGTCACACCGCGGCATGGTCAGGTCGGTGAGGACCATGGTAAACTCGCTCTGCCTGAGCTTGTCCATGGCTTCCTCGCCGTCATTGGCCGTATCAAAGGCATGGCCCATGGCCTCCATGGAGACCTTCAGCATCTTGAGGACGAAGGGATCGTCATCCACGAGCAGGATACGGGTATTCATTTCAGGCGGCAACTCGTTGCGCAGCAAAATAGTCACCCAGAATCCTTGAATGGTCAAAGGCCAGCACCGGCAGCGATTCTTCGCTAAATATCGCGACTTCAGCCGCATCATCGCCTGCAACGGGTGTTCCTTCGGCCGTGGCCAGAAAAACTGTGCTCACCGTATGCTGCCGGGGGTCGCGATCCGGCTCGGAATAGGTATGAAACTGGCGGCCGAGTCGGATACAAAGCCCGGTTTCCTCCAGGGCTTCACGTACCGCAGCCTGCTCCAGCGATTCCCCGTAATCCACAAAGCCGCCGGGCAATGCCCAGGCAACAGGTGGATTCTTCCGCTTCACCAGGACAACGCCGGTCCCAAGAGCAATTATGATATCCACTGTCGGGACCGGATTTTTATGGACCGGTATCGTCTGACCGCAGGCAGGACAAGAGCTCACCATGCAGCACCCCCAAGGCTGGGTCCATAACACATGGCCTGGATACTGCGCCAGTTCTCCACCTCAGGCAAAGCATGCTTTCCCTGATTCCACGGCTGGCGATAGACAATGGGCTGAATGCCATCTTCATGGGCCAATTGCAGACAGGTCTGGGCACGGTCATCCACAAAAAAAGAAAGGCCCATTTCCTTTATATGAGCAGCCTTGCTGTCGTGCTCGCCAGTAGCCACCAATCGCACCCGGCCATAGACCTGCGGACCCAGTTCTTTTTTAAGCCAGCGGGCGATGGGCTTTTTTTGCGGTCGGGCGGTAATAAACGTTAGCGGGCCATGTGCGGCGAAACCGGTCAATACCTGACGGGCGTGCGTCATGAGCCGCAGACCGCAGGCAATGGGCTCTTCAAGCAGACGAAAGAAAATTTCCTCCACAATGGTCGGATCAAGATCCAGGCAATCCTCCACCTGAAACTCGGTAATCTCCTCCGGACGCACCTCGGCCCCATACCCGGTTCGAGCCAGACGGATAAAAGCCTCCATGGTGTCGGCGACCACGCCGTCTATGTCAAAGCCGATGCGGCTTGGGTGAATATGCATGCTGCCTTTGCCCTGGTTCGCGCATATATATGTTGCGGAGAAGAATAAAAATCGGGTACATCTTCGCGCCATAGCGCATCTATATGTATTAGCTTAAACCAGAAACAGGTAAAAAAAGCAAAAACTCTTCTGTCCGGGATACGAAAAATCCCCTTTTGGACGCGGAAGGTTTCCTTGACAAAAAAAACGAAAAAAAGCATACTTGCTAATTGTTCTTTGGCCGAAGCCCAAAACTCACTGTAATTATTGAAATGCAGCAATCGGCAGCAGCACCGCTTATATTGCTGCCACCGGCATAGGGTGCCGTACTGAAAGGATCGCAGTGACGATTCTTTCGAACGGCTCCTAAACTTAAACGGAGCATCAAATATTCATGAAGCTACCCCCCCTTACCATCGGCAAATTCACCGCCCAGGTACCCCTTGTTCAGGGAGGCATGTCCATCCGCGTTTCCACCTCGGCCCTGGCCATACCCGTTGCCGAGTGCGGCGGTATCGGGACCATCGGCGGCTCGGCCATTCCGATTGAGGAACTCCAGGCAGACATCCGCAAGGCAAAGGCCGCAACCAAAGGGATCATCGCGGTGAACATCATGTTCGCCATGAAGAATTTTTACACCTTGGTTCAGGGCTCCATCGAAGCCGGCGTTGACATGATCGTTACCGGCGCCGGGTTTTCCCGGGATATCTTCAAGATCGGCAAAGAGACCAATACCCCCATCGTTTCCATCGTTTCCTCGCCCTCCTTTGCCATGCTTGCCGAGAAACTGGGCGCTTCGGCCATCGTGGTCGAGGCCAAGGAGGCCGGCGGCCATCTGGGCACCAACGTGGCCCTGCGCGACCTTTTTCCCGAAATCCGCAAAGTAGTCAAGAAAGTTCCCCTGATCGCGGCCGGCGGCATCACCAACGGCTATGAAATGGCGGAAATGATGGACAAGTACGGAGCGGACGGCGTTCAGATCGCCACCCGCTTTGTCCTCACCAAGGAATGCTCGGTGGCGGAAAGCTTCAAGCAGGCCATGTTGCACGCCACCAAAGACGACATCTCCCTGATCAAATCCCCGGTTGGGTTGCCCGGTCGAGCCATCAAAACCCCCTTTGTCAAGCAACTGCTGAACAAAGTCGACCTCAAAGCCAAGGAATGCAAATATAAATGCCTGAAAAAATGCGACCATGTTTACTGCATCAGCGACCGGCTCACTGCTGCTTGCGAGGGCAACATGGAAGATGGTCTTGTTTTTTCCGGAGAAAACGTTTTTAAGATTAAAGAAATCCTCACTGTGCGCGAGGTTTTCGACCAGTTTGTTTCGCAGGCCGAGTCCATGTACAAGGAACCTGCGGCGACGTATTGAGCAGGAGCCCAGCCACCTTGCCCTCCTGCCCGGAAGACCCCATGGACCCATCCCCAGACCTGCCGGAACCCCTCGTTATTCCGAGGGCCGAACATACCATCTCCCGCAAGGATATTGACCGCGAGGCCCTGAAGGTGATGCATCGCCTCCGCGATGCCGGCTACTCCGCCTACCTGGTGGGCGGTGCGGTGCGAGATCTTTACCTCGGCAAGAAACCTAAAGATTTTGACATCAGCACCAACGCCCGACCAGGGCAGTTGCGCACCCTTTTTCGAAACAGCAGGATCATCGGCCGTCGTTTTCGTCTGGTGCAGGTCTTTTTCTTTGGCGGCAAAATAATCGAAGTCTCCACCCTGCGCTGCCGCAGCGAGTTTGAAGAGGGCGACAGGGAAGAAGATGAGGTGCTGGCCCACAACAACACCTTCGGCTCCGAGGTGGAAGATGCCTTCCGGCGGGACCTCACCATCAACGCCCTGTTTTATGAGATAGAAAACTTCACCATCATTGATTACACCGGCGGCGTGGCGGACCTCAACAACCGTATTGTCCGCA
>VMSS01000256.1 GCA_013791995.1 Desulfurivibrio sp.
CGGCCACAATCGGCGCCTTGGCAGCTCTATTATGGCTACGTCCCTCCCGGTACGGGGTTGAGTCTGTGATTATCCCTGATCACGCCCGCTGGCTTGTGTCCGGGGAATCCGTCCTGCTTCTCCAGGCACCGGTCGAGTCTTTACCGCGTCCGGTGGCTTTGCTGCGGGAAATCGGCGATATCCCTCCGGCTCTGTTCGTCATGCATCGCAAGTGCGAGCGGCGTGCCGAAGCGCGGGGTCCCAAGGTAAAGCTTTCCCTTGCCCAGGTTATGGAGCATGCGCAACGCCATGCCCGGGAACAGCAGGTGGATCTGAAGCCGCATCGCAATTTCGAACTGCTCAAGCGCCTCAAACAATCCCGGAAATGGGTTCGTCAGGTCTGCATGGACCTTGCCGCGGCGAGTCGCCTGGAACAGAAAGCCACGCCGGCTGCCGATTGGATTCTTGATAACGAGTACATCCTGGAGGGGAACACCCGTGATGTCTTACGGAATCTTCCTCGTCGTTTTTACCAACAGCTGCCCACCCTGGCCTCTGATCCCTACCACGGGTTGCCGTGCGTCTATGGTCTGGCCAAAAACCTTGTTTCCCATACAGAGCTGCGCCTTGATCGGGAGAATATCCTGGCGTTTATAGAGGCCTACCAATCCGTGCGCACGCTGACCAGCGGCGAACTCTGGGTCATCCCCCAGATGCTGCGCATCGCGCTTATCGAAAGCATCCAGAATCTGGCCGTTACCGCTCTGACTAATCTGCGTGAGCGTCAGTTGGCCGATTTTTGGGCGAACCGGTTGATCGCCGCCAATCGCCGCGATGCCAACCAACTCTTTGCAATCCTGGAGGAACTCGCCACCACTGAGTTGCATCCGAGTCCGTATTTCGCCACGCAGTTGGTAAGCCTGCTGTACGACGAGGCCGCCGCATTGGCGCCGATCAAAAACTGGCTTGAGCGCTTGCTCAAAACCTCCCTGCACGACCTCAATCTGCGTGAGCAAAACCGGCAGGCCAGGGAGCAGTTGGCCAGCGGCAATGCCTTCACCAGCCTCCGTCAGCTTGCTCTGCTTGACTGGCGGGATATCTTCGAGCAACTCAGCCGGGTGGAGCAGGTGTTGCGCCGCGATCCGTCCGGGATCTATGCACAAATGGATTTTGTAACCCGCGACCGTTGTCGTGGGGCAATCGAAGATCTTGCCCGCGCTGCCGGCCAGCCCGAGGAACAGGTCGCCGAGCGCGTCATCACGCTGGCGACGCAGGCAGGGCATGAATCAACAAGCGATGAACAACGCAGCTACGTCGGCACCTGGCTGGTCGGCAAGGGACGGGCTGAGCTGGTTCGGCAGATGGCCTGCCGTGAAAAATTCCATTACCGTTTACTGGAATGGATATATTGCCACCACCCTGCTATTTACGCCTTCGGCATCGGCGGCTTCTCCGCGCTGTTCGTTTTTCTGATCGTCATTTTTGGACTGATTCCCGACTTTATCCAGAATGGGCCGTCACTTGCCGTCCGAGTCGGGCTGGTTGTGCTCCTGCTCATTCCGGTCAGCCAGCTGGCCATCGAGGTGGTTAATTATCTGATCACGCGCTTGTTGCCGCCCCGACCTTTGTCCAAGATGGATTTCGAGGATTCTGGGATTCCAGATGCCTTCCGCACTTTGGTGGTCGTGCCGATGATGCTGGTGAATGCGGAGTCGATCCAGGACGAGGTGGAAAAGCTGGAGATCCGCTACCTGGCCAACAAGGAAGCAAATCTGTTCTTCAGCCTGTTCTCGGACTACACTGATTCAGCCACGTTTTCGCGTGAAGACGATAAACTTCTGCTCGAAATCGCGAGCGCCTACTTGACAGAGCTCAATGGGCGCCATGGCGGCGAGCGTTTTTTCCTCTTTCATCGTGAGCGCACCTGGAGCGAATCCGAGCAGAAATTCATCGGCTGGGAGCGCAAACGGGGCAAGCTGGATGAACTGAATTGCCTGATCGACGGGACGCGGCCTGAAAATGCTCCTGATTTGGTATACGTGGGCGACCCGGATCAGCTGGCAGACATCCGCTTCATCATCACCCTGGATAGCGACACCCAGTTGCCGCACGCCTCGGCCCGCAGGATGGTCGAAACCCTGGCCCATCCACTTAACCAGCCCCGCTTTGATGCGGCCGGGAATATCAGCTCCGGCTATACCATTATCCAGCCGCGGGTGAGTCCGACCCTGCCCAGCACCAGCGCCTCGATCTTCAGCCGGCTCTTTGCCGATGCGGTGGGCATTGACCCCTATACCCAGGCGATCTCCGATGTGTATCAGGATTTGAGCGGGGAGGGATCGTATCATGGCAAGGCGATTTACGATGTTCGTGCTTTCAGTCGCGTGCTGTCCGGCCGCTTCCCTGAAGAGTGGATTCTGAGCCACGACCTGATTGAAGGGGCGCATGTCCGGGTGGGTTTGGCCAGCGACATTGAGTTGTACGATGAATTTCCCCAGGACTATCAGAGTTACAGCAGCCGGGCCCATCGCTGGATTCGCGGCGATTGGCAGATCGCGTCCTGGGTGTTCTCCCATGTTCCCCAGGCTTCAGGCGGTCGCGGGGTCAACCCGCTCTCCTTGCTCAACCGCTGGAAGATTCTCGATAACATGCGACGCAGCCTATTGCCGGCAACCAGTCTTGGACTGCTCTTGGCATCTTGGTTCATTTCTCCGAGAGCCGGGGTGATAGCCAGTCTGGTGGTTGGCATGCAACTGCTCTTTCACCCTTTGGCGCAGCCCTTCACCATGGCCACCACCCATAAGGGCCTGAAATACTTTTCCCCTTCTAAATTGTTGCACGACCTGCTGCGGGCCTGTGCCGATGGTGCGCTCTTGCCGCATCAAGCCGCGATGACCCTGGATGCCATCACCCGGGTTTGTTACCGCCGCATGATCTCCCACCGCTACTTGTTGGCATGGACTGCCCAGTCAACCCACTGGCGCGGTTCCCGTCGCCAATCGCTTTTTGTGGCAGTCATGGCTTGGGGGAGCTTCTTCAGCCTCATCGTAGGCGGAGCCATCTGGCGTTTCAGGCCGGAGAATTTGCTTCAGGCTGCACCCTGGCTCATGTTGTGGTTTTTCTCCCCGTTGCTCGGATGGCTCCTGAACCTGCGCCCTGTTGCGCAACAGCGGGCACAACCGTTACCGGAAACAGACTACCGTTTTCTCAGGCAGATTGCCCGGCGGACCTGGCGCTATTTTTCATCCTTTGTCAACGGTGACACCTCCTGGTTGCCCCCGGATAACTACCAGGTTGCCCATCAGAACAGTCTGGCAATGCGAACCAGTCCGACCAACATCGGCCTCTGGATGACCAGCGCTCTTGGTGCCTATGATTCCGGTTATTTGACCGTGAACCAGGTGATCGAAAAGCTTACCGATACCATGGCAACCATCGGTCGTCTGGAGCGCTACCAAGGGCATCTTCTCAACTGGTACGATATCCAGACCTTGGTTCCTCTCGAACCCCGTTATGTCTCCACTGTTGACAGCGGCAATTTGCTGGGAGCCTTGTGGGCCCTGGAACAAGGGCTTGACGAGTTGATGCACGCTCCGCTCCTGGATGGCAAGGTTTTTGCCGGCCTGGCCGATACCGGAGAAATCCTGAAACATGATGCAGCCTTAGAAGGAATTGCCGGACTGTATGGCCAGACACTCGACCAACTCCTGGCTGAATGGAATGCTCCGCCGTCCAGCATCATCGATCTTCTCCGGTTGCAACGGCGGATGGAGGTCAATGTCAGGTCTATGGTCGTTGCCGCAGGAGCCGCAGGAGCCGCGCCATGGGTTGCTGAACTTGAACAACAGGTTGCGGCCTGGGTCCAAAACAGCGATCGCTATCTCGCCTGGATCGAAATCCTCGCGGAAAAAACCGAGGAGGAGCTGGCCCCCTTGGGGTCAGTGGCCATGTGCGCCATCCAATACGATCTTGTCAAGGCACCTTCGCTGCATGATATTGCCCATGACCGGATCGGCTCGATCACGATTCTTCGCGCGATCCGCAAGGAATCTCTCAAGGCCAGCGACCCCCTCACCCCTTGGCTCGACCGGGTTATCAAGGCCTTCGCCACCACGCAGTGGCTGGCCGGGGAAACCCTTGCAATGGCGACTCGGCTCCTTGAGGATGTCCGCGAGTTGTCCGTAGCGCTGGACATGCGATTTCTCTATGATAAGGGAAGCAAACTGTTCACCATCGGCTTTAATGTTTCCACCGATGTTTTGGATGTTTCCCGTTACGATCTCCTGGCCAGTGAAGCGCGGTTCGGCAGTTTCGTCGCCATTGCCCGGGGCGATGTCCCCCTGGAACACTGGTTCTCCATGAGCCGCCTCTACGGGGCCATAGGGAGGCAGCGAGTGCTGCTCAGCTGGGCCGGGACCATGTTCGAATATCTGATGCCGCTCTTGTTCCAGTACTCCTACGGCAACTCGCTCTTGGACAAGGCGGCCCGGGAAGCGGTGCAGGTCCAGATCGCTTACGGGCGCACGCGACGTGTGCCCTGGGGGATTTCCGAGTCCGCCTTTGGCAATATGGACCTTAACAAGACTTATCAGTACAAGGCTTTTGGTGTTCCGCTGCTCGGCTTGAAACGCGGCCTGGAGGAACAGCTGGTCATCGCTCCCTATGCTACCTTGCTGGCCCTGAACCTGGCACCCAGTGAGACCGTGCATAATTTGAGACAACTGGCCGGGCTGGGGCTGCTCGGTGATTATGGGTATTACGAGGCCATGGATTTCAGCCGCCAAACGCAGCGGGTGGGCAAGCGCGGGGTGATAATTAAGGCGTATATGGCCCATCACCAGGGCATGGCGTTTTTGGCCTTGACCAACTTCCTGCATGGCAACCCGTTCCCGCGCCGCTTTCATAGCGATCCTCGGGTGCGTGCCTTTGAGGCGCTCCTTCAGGAACGTATTCCGACCCTTCCCGCGCTGCACCTGACCTCAACGCGGGAGAATGAACCCGCCTTGCTTGGCGGAGACCAGATTGCCCCGGCGGAAAGCATCTTTACCACGCCCCATACCGCTATTCCCCATAGCCTGCTGCTCAGCAACGGTCGCTATGGTGTGATGGTCACCAACAGCGGGGGCGGTTACAGTCAGTGGGGCGGCCAGGAACTCACCCGCTGGCGGTCGGATCGGACCTGTGATGCAATGGGAACCTTCTGTTACATCCACGAGCCCGATCCGGATCGGGTCTGGTCCAGCACCTATCAACCGGCCGATGGGAAGTTGGAAGGGTATTCGGTCAACTTTGCTCTCGACCGGGCTGTATTCCGACGCGACGACAACGGGCTGCATACCGAAACAGAGGTGATCGTCTCGCCGGAAGATGATGTGGAGATTCGAAGGATTACCCTGATCAACAGAACAACCCGTGTCCGCCATCTGAATCTTACCAGCTACATTGAACTCTCCATGGCGCCCCACCGCGCGGATCGCCAGCACCCGGCCTTTAACAAGCTGTTCATCCAGACTGAAGCGCTCCCCGAGCAGCAAGTTCTCCTGGCCTACCGGCGATCGCGCAGCAAGAACGAACGGCATCTGTATGTGGCCCATCGCTTGACCTTTGAGCGCGCAGGGGTTGACAGCCCGCCTGAAAAAGGTTGGCAGTTTGAAACCGATCGGAAACGGTTTATCGGTCGTGGGCACCCCCTTGCCAAACCCATGGGAGCCATGCAAGAGCTTGGCAACAGCCAGGGTTTTGTCCTGGATCCGAGCTTAAGCTTGCGCCGGAGTATCACCTTGCAGCCGGGCCAGCATATCCAGGTTTCCATGGTGCTCGCCGCCGGGGCAACCCGCCAGCAGGTTCTCTTGCTGATGGATAAATACTCTGAACCCCAGGAGATCAGTAGGGCCATGGATTTTGCCTGGGTCTCGGCCCAGCAGCAGTTGCAGATGCTGCACCTGCAACCTGACGAAGCGCGCCGTTTCCAGCAACTGGCAAGTCACCTGCTGTTTCCCAACCCCATCTTGCGTGCTGCCGGCGAGCACCTTGCTGAGAATCGCAAGGGCCAGGCCGGGTTATGGCCCTACGGCATTTCGGGTGACCTGCCCATAGCCCTGGTCACTATTGGGGAGGCGCGGGATATCAGTCTGGCCCGGCAGATGCTCCAGGCCTACACCTATTGGCGAATGCACGGCTTGTCGGTCGATCTGGTGATCCTCAATGAGGAACCCGGGAGCTATGAACGGCCGCTCCAGGAACGACTGGAACGGTTGATTCAGGCCCATTCCCTCGTTAGCGGGACGGACCAACCGGGTGGGATCTTTTTGCGCAATGCGGCGCTCATTCCGGAGGAAGATCTGACGCTCCTCAAGACCGTCGCCTGTGTCATGCTGGTGGCGGCACGCGGCACACTGCCCCAGCAATTGCGGGTGCCGTTGGAGGCGCCTGCGTTGCTGGAAAGGTTGAGCCGAAAAAATGCGGTCCGGGAGCCCTCGGCCCCGCTTCCCTTCATGGAGCTGAACTATTTCAACAGCCTTGGAGGTTTTACCCCGGATGGCTGTGAATACGCGATCTATCTCGGTCCCAACACCAATACACCCGCACCCTGGGTGAACGTTATCGCCAACCCGACCTTTGGCACCATGATCAGTGAAACCGGGTCCGGCTTTACTTGGTATGGCAACAGCCAGCGCAATCGTCTGACCGGCTGGTCCAACGATCCGGTTTTGGACCCGGCCTCGGAAGCGCTGTACATCCGCGACGAGGAAAGCGGCGTATTCTGGTCGCCGACCGCGGCGCCGATCCGTGAAGAGACCGCCTATCGGGCCCGACACGGGGCGGGTTATACGGTCTTCGAGCATAATAGTAACGGGATTGAGCAGGAACTCACGGTCTTTGTTCCCGTGGATGAGAGCGGGGGGCAACCGATCAAGCTCCAGCGTTTGCGGCTCACCAATGCATCCTCCAGAAGGCGCAGGCTCTCGCTGACCTATTATGTGGAATTGATCCTGGGCGAGAACCGTGAAACCTCTCAGATGCATGTCATGACCAATTGGGATGACGAAGCCCAGGCCCTGCTGGCGCAAAACCGCTACCATCCCGAGTACCCGGAGCGGGTCGCTTTCGTGGCCATAACTCCCCAGGCCGACTCATACGGCGGCGACCGCACCGCCTTCATCGGCCGCAACCGCTCACTGGCTAACCCGGCAGCCATGGAACTGACCCGGCTGTCACAACGGACCGGCGCTGGGCTGGACCCCTGCGCGGCACTCCGGGTTACCCTGGAATTGGCTCCGGGCGAACAACGTGATCTCAACTGCATGTTGGGCCAAGCCGAGTCCGTGGCCCAGGCCCGGGAGCTGGTGCAGAGCTTTCAGGAGGAGAATGCCCTGGAGGAGGCGCTTGAGCAGACCAAGGGTTGGTGGGATACCCTGCTCGGCACCATTGAAGTGCACACCCCCGAACTGGCCGCCGATCTGTTGATCAACCGTTGGCTGCAGTATCAGTCTTTAAGCTGCCGTCTCTGGGGCCGTTCCGCTTTTTACCAGTCAGGCGGGGCTTTCGGTTTCCGCGATCAGTTGCAGGATGTCATGGCCTTTCTCTATTCCAGACCCGAATTGGCCCGCGACCAGATATTGCTGGCCGCCAGCCGGCAATTCAAGGAAGGCGATGTCCAGCATTGGTGGCATGAACCTGCCGGGGCCGGAATCCGCTCGCGAATCTCCGACGATCTGCTCTGGCTCCCCTATGTGGTGGCGCAGTATGTCCGAACCACCGGGGACGCGGACATCCTCAAGGCGGAGGTACCTTTCCTCAACGCTCCCATCCTGGCAGATGATCAGCATGAGGTATTCTCCACCCCGGAAGTCACCTTTGAACGCGCTACTCTCTTTGAACACTGTCAGCGTGCGGTCAGTCACGGTCTGACCATCGGACCCCATGGCCTGCCTCTGATGGGGACTGGGGATTGGAACGACGGCATGAACCTGGTGGGTGCCGGAGGCAAGGGAGAGAGCGTCTGGCTCGCCTGGTTCCTCTGCGATCTGTTACAGGGAATGGCCGAACTGTCGAGCCTCCTGCAACAGCCGGAGCTGAGCCAAACCTATGAAAAAGAAAGATCTGCTCTGATGAAGCGGGTCGAAAAGGCCGGTTGGGACGGGGAGTGGTATCTGCGGGGGACCTTCGACGACGGCTCTCCGCTTGGTTCTGCGGCAAACACGGAGGCGAGGATAGATTCCCTGCCCCAGTCGTGGGCCTGGCTTTCCGGTGCTGCCGACCCGGTACGTGCTGATCAGGGACTGGAATCGGCCTGGCAGCATCTTGTCCGCCAGGATGAAGGGTTGGTGCTTCTTTTCGAGCCTCCCTTTGACAAATCCGAACCCTCGCCCGGCTACATCAAAGGGTATCCCCCTGGAGTGCGGGAGAATGGCGGCCAGTATACGCACGCTGCCCTCTGGTTAGCCATGGCCAAGGCCCGCAAAGGTGATGGGGAACGGGCGGTGCAGATGCTGCGCATGCTCAACCCCATTGAGAACGCCCGCGATGCGGAATCTGTCTGGCAATACGGGGTTGAGCCCTACGTGGTCGCGGCCGACGTCTATCGGCTGCCAGGACGGATAGGGCAGGGGGGGTGGTCCTGGTATACCGGGGCGGCATCGTGGATGTACCGGGCCTGGGTGGAAGAGGTTCTGGGGTTACAGATCCGGGGCGGGCAGATGTGGGTAAATCCGGTTATCCCCGCGACCTGGCAGGGCTTCAGCCTCCGCTATCGGCATGGGGAAACGCTCTATGAGATCGAGGTGGAGAATCCGCAGAGTTGCGAGCGCGGCGTTGTCTGGGTGGAGATGGATGGCCAGCGCGTGCCCGATGGCGTGATCCATCTGGAATTGGGCCTGGTAAAACATCGGGTCGTGGTCAGAATGGGAACACCGGAAAAGTCGGGTCGGGGAGTTGAAAGATCTCCTGCTGGAGGATGAGGCTGCTGATAACCGCAGAATAGAGATATTTCTGGTGCCGGTTTGTTTCCAATTGCTGGATCACTCGGCCAGCTCTCTGCTCTTCAGCTGTCGCAGTTCTGCCAGGCTGAAGACCGGGCCGTCCATGTGGCAGTGGCGGGAAATGCCCACTCGCATCTCCTATTTTTTTGTTGATGAGAGTTGGGAGTGAAAACCTTTACGGCTTTGATTTTTAAGAAAGTAAAAAAGGCTGACAAAATCAGGCGTCGCATACCCGATTGCGGCCTTGGGCCTTGGCGCAATAGAGTGCCTTGTCCGCTTTTCCCAACAACCCCTCAAGCGAATGGCCGTCCTCGTTGTAAGTGGCAACTCCGAAGCTGACCGTGACTTGTATCGGCGCATCGGCGTGCGCAACGGTTTCCTCGGCAATAGATACCCGCAGATGCTCGGCAATGGTAACGGCTTTTTCCTTAGTGGTATCGAGGAGAAGCATGGCGAACTCTTCGCCTCCATATCGGGAGACCACGTCGCTATGGCGAAGATGGCGGTTAAACAGGCGGCCAAGCGAGGCCAGCACCGCATCGCCTACCTGATGGCCAAAGGTGTCATTTACCGCTTTGAAATGGTCGATATCGGCGAAAAGCAGGCTGAATTGGGTGCCATAGCGCTTGGCCCTTTCCAGTTCATCCACGAGACGTTCATTAAAATATCGGCGATTGTGCAGACCGGTCAACTCGTCACGGATTGATTCCTGCACCACATTGGTAAAGGCCTTGGAATGGTTGATTGCCATGCCTGCCGCGTGGGCAATAATCGACAGCAATATCACCGTATCATTTTCAATGGGTTGTCCGGAAAGCGAATTGTCGACCACCATTACTCCCTCGGTGGCGCGGGAATCATGTCGCATGAACACCGGGCACTGTTCGCATTTCTTTTTCTGCCTGTCCAGCGAGAGGGCGGTGCAACATTCTGTCTCCGGCAGGAGCCAGCAACGAACCCATTTCTTGCCATAGGCCGGGCATTGCTGCTCGCCGCATTGCTTGATATCCCAGCAGGCGACCCGCTTGCTGTTAATGATTGGGATCACCGCAAAATTGGTCAATCCAAGCGCCTGCGTGAAAGGATCGGATTCTGCGTTTGTTCCACAGAAGGGGTAACCGGTGAGTAAAGGTCTGGTAAGCAGGGAAGTGGCATCGATGGGAATTTCGAGAGAACTGATGGAGCCGGGCGCAAATCCTTTGCAGAGTTTGCCCTGAAGGATTCCCCGACGGTGCTTCACGAAAAGAAGGCCTACCCGATCAAAGGAAAAAATCTCCGCCACCAGATTGACGAAGCGCTCCTCGATGGTATCGACGTCCATTTCTTCGTAGATCAGCGAAAGCATTTCTGGAACGGCAAAGAGATTCAGATCCATTCTCCATCTCCTCTTCCGGAAACCGTTTTTTCTCAAGCATTGAACTCTTCCATTGGCAGGTTTTCAAGGCTTGAGGCATATTGCGATAACACCCTTTGTTATTATTATGCGTCCTAAGAAAAATCAAAGTCAACAAAAAGTGTCACATTGTGGTATGTGGTGTGGCTCTGAATGATAGGGGGCGATATCGCTCTGGGTTGTTTCTGGAGCGGATTCTCTTATCTTTCCCTGTAGTCTTGTCGCGCCAACCTCTTTGTAAAGGATACAAAGTATCCACCTGGTGTTGAGACCGAGTAAAAAGTATCCAGGCAGAGTTGTAATTTTCGCCGGATTTTTGTTTGCTATCTCCTTGTAACGGCAGATCTAACGTGTTTTTTTATATATCCTTCACCGGCACAGTCTTTGCATTTAAAACTTATGCAGAAAACCAATGCCGTCCACACATTTGACAAAAGAGGAGAGTATGAAAAAAACGTATGACCTGATACGAGAAAAAATTACCCTGCAGCGATTTTCCCTCGGCTTAACCGCAGTGTTCTTGCTGGTTTCACTTTCAGCCTGCGGCTGGCATAATCCTTATTATCACCACAAGTATGGAAACCAGGGGTATTCCAGCGAGACAGGTGAGGACAACGACAATGCCTTGAAGATACTTCGGGAGCGCTACGCGAGGGGCGAGATAAGTGCAGATGAGTTTGGAAGGATGAAATCCGAGTTAGAGAAATAACAACACTATGAGGTGAAAAATTATGAATTGGTTCAACTGCGGCGGTCCATCCGGCTATGGATTCATGGGTTTCGGCCCCATTGGTATGATTATTTTCTGGGCGTTGTTCATTGCAACAATCATCTATCTCGTCAGGAAAGGCGGCGCGGGGAGGGGAGTAGATCGATTGGATCGGGAAACTCCGCTTGAGATCCTGAATCGGCGCTACGCTGCAGGAGAGATTTCCAGCCAGGAATATAAAGAAATGAAGGCGGAGATCAAAAACTGATCATTGTTGTTGTCCGATGATCAGAAGGGGTGTGCGGACAAGTGTTCGTACACCTTTTTTTATTCTGATTACCATCGAACTTCAGCCAGCACACGGGTGCCATGCCCCAACCAGTTGAGCATGCGTGCTTTGCGGCAAAGCCTTACTTGCGAGCACGTGCCGGAATGACGGAAAAAAATGGCTGAAAATTAGTGATAATCAGATTTTTTATTTATTGAGAACTATCACTCGGCCAGTTCCATGATTGTCAGCTTCCGCAGTTCAGCCAGACTGAAAACCGGACCGTCAACGCATGCCAGCTTGCCGTCCATATGGCAATGGCGGCAGATGCCCACCCCGCATTTCATGTGACGCTCCATGGTGGTGAGGATGTGTTCGTCAACAAAACCGATGCTGGTCAGGCGGCCGAGCACCGCCCGAAACATCAGGGGCGGGCCGCAGATCAGGGAGGTGGATTGGCTTGGTTCCGTGGTCAGATCATCCATCAGGGAGGTGACCAATCCCACTGCACCATCCCATCCCGCTTCAGCCACATCCACGGTGAGGCGGCAATCCACTCCCTGCTTTTTCCACAGGGTAAGATCATCCTGAAAAGCGATGTCCGAAGGGGTGCGGCTGCCGTAGAGCACGGTTATAGCCCCGAATTGGTCCCGCTGATCCAGGCAATTGTTGATCACCGCCCGCAGCGGTGCCAGGCCGATGCCGCCGGCCACGAACAGCAGGTCGCGATCCGTGAGCTGTCGCATGGGAAATGGCCGCCCGTAAGGGCCGCGCAGGCCGATGGTGTCGCCAACCCGAAGCCCGTGCATCCCGTTGGTGAGCTTTCCGGCCTTTCTAACGCTGAGGTGGATGGTGCCTGTCCGGGTGGGGGTGGATGAGATGGAGATGGGAGCTTCCCCGCAATGGGGCATGGAAACCATCATGAACTGGCCCGGCTGGTAGCGGAAAGTGTCGTTGTACTGTTTGTCGCTGAAGGCGAGAATAAAGGTGGAGATATGGGAGTTCTCGACAACGATCTGTTCCACCTTGGCCTGCCGGGGCAGGTAAATATCGATAATGGTCTGGGGCATGTTCTTGTCTCTGTTTGGATGATTGTCTTGCTTAGATGCTTCCCTGGCAGGCGCGCTCCACAAAACGGACGATGTCGGTGCCGCCGAAGCAGATGGACACGCAACGGCCGCAGCCCACGCAACTCGGCCTGCCGTTCAAACGCACGTCGTCGCGGAGCTTATGGGTAAAACGTTGGCGAATGGCCCCGGTTTTCGCCTGCACCGGATTGTGCCCTCCGGCCATGCCGGTAAACCCGGCAAAGGTGCAAGCGTCCCAGCTCCGCAGCCTTTGGCCGCTGTTGGCGTCGAGTTGCTGGTCGCTGATGGTGAAACAGGTGCAGGTGGGGCAGAGATAGGCGCAGCCGCCGCAGTCCTGGCAGCGAAGCGACAGCTCTGCAAATACTTCGTCCGGAACGGTGCCTGCCTCAAGCTGTCGGATGGCCTGTTCCACATGCACCTGGCGGCTGAAGCGGCCGCGTGCTTCCAGAAAAGTCTGATAATGGGCGGCTCGGTCTTTGTCGGTGGAGGGGGTGAAAAATCCCTCCCAGCGCTTGACAAGGGAATGGCCCGGGGCTCGACCGATCTCAACGAGAAAGCGGTCGCCCAGATCGGTGAGTTGCAGGTCGCTGCCCATCTCTAGAAAAGGGCCGGAGCCGGTGGCGTTGCAGAAGCAGTTCGGAGACGGGGTATTGCAGTTGATCCCGATCAGCACCGAGCCCTGACGCCGCCGCAGGTAGAAGGAGTCCCGCTGCTGGCGGGAAAAAACCACATCCATGTAAAGCATGGCGTAAAGATCGCAGGGATGCACCCCGAAATAGACCGTGGGTGGGATGCTTGTCTGGGCCGGGCGGAAATCATAGCCCTCCGGACTGATCGTATAGGTGTAAAGCCGTTCCTGTTGGGGCAGGAAGAATTGCTTGAGCGAGTTCTGCGGCGGCTCGACCAGTTCGATCTCCGCAGAATCCAGATCGTCGATCACGGTGAAGAGCACGTCGCCGTGGCGGTTTCGCACCGGCGCCACCAAGCGGTACTCCTTGGCAAGCTTGCGCAGGAAACCCTTCAGGTGATCTTTTTTCAGGAGATGGGTGTCGGCCATGGCTGTGGCATGGGGCATGGGCAGTTCCTTTTTTCCGTTCTTGTTCAGTTTACTAAGCAATCTCAGCAGTCAAAGGAATACGTTTCGGTTTGGTGTTCATTTCTTTGCGTGCCCAAAGAAACGAACCAAAGAAAGGGCACCCTGTGTCTCTTGTCCCGCCTTTGGCGGGATACCCTGTGCTCCTCGATGCTGCCGGGGCTTTGCAAACTCGGCTTCGCCTCAAACAGTGCAAATCCCTTTTTCGGCAGCCTCTCCGGTGCTCGGCGGCGAACCAATGGGATTTTAACTGTTTATTTTCTCCACCCGCACCGCGCAGACCTTGTACTCCGGGCAACCAGAGCCGGTATCAAAGGCATCGTTGGTGAGCAGGTTGATGGGCGCTTCGTGGAAATGGAAGGTGGTGTACACCATGCCAGGGGCCACCTGATCGGTGATGGAAGCGGCAAGGGTTATTTCCCCGCGGCGGGAGAGCAGCCGCACCGTTTCGCTCTGACGGAGGCCAAGGGCTGTGGCGTCTGTCGGGTTGATTTGGAGCACCGCATGACCGCATTCCCTGCTCAGTCGTTCGCTTTTTCGGGTCATGGTGCCGGTATGATACTGATGGTAGATCCGGCCGGTCATCAACAGCAACGGGTATTCCCGGTCGGGCAGTTCGCCCGGCTCCGTGTGACTGGCCGGCATGAAGTGGCCGCGGCCCCTGGTGAAGTAATATTTATGCAGAAAAGGGGTCCCCTGGTGGCCTCGGTCCCAGCACGGCCATTGCAAGCCCCAGCTCTGCTCCAGCCGGTCGTGGTACATGCCGCCGTAGATGGGAGAAAGCATGGCGATCTCCTCCATCACCTCAGCGCTTGAGTCGTATTCCATGCAAAAGCCCAACCGGTTGGACAACGCCATGATGATCTCGCTGTCGGCGCGGCATTCCCCCGGCGGCTGGGTTGCCTTGCGAACCATCTGCACTCTGCGTTCCGAGTTGGTAAATGTGCCGGTTTTTTCGGCAAAACAGGCGGCCGGGAAAACAACATGGGCAAGCTGCGCCGTCTCGGTGAGGAAGATATCGCTCACTGCCAGGAAATCCAAGCCCCGCAGGGTTTCTTCCACCTTGCTCAGGGTGGGATCGCTGAGCATGGGGTTTTCGCCCATGATATACATGGCCCGGATCGATCCTTTCGCGCCGCCGTGGGTCATCTTCACCAGGGTCATGCCGGGTGCTTCAGGAAGGGGACTCCCCCAGGCACGCTCGAACTTCTCCCGATAATCCTGGTTGGCCACTGCCTGATAACTGGGCAGCATGTTGGGCAACGCGCCCATGTCGCAGGCGCCCTGCACGTTGTTCTGGCCGCGCAGGGGATCGACCCCGGTGTCTTCTTTTTCGATATGGCCTGACAGCATGGCCAGATTGGCGATGGTCTGTACGTTTTCAGTGCCGCAAACATGCTGGGTAACGCCCAGGCAGTAGCAGATGACCGCCTTTCTGGCCCGTCCGTAAAGCTGGGCGGCCTGGCGGATCAGGGGCAGAGGCACGCCGGTGAGTCCGGCGGTTTGTTCAAGATCAAGGCGGTGGAGCATGTCGCGCAGGGCCAGAAAATTTTCGGTGCGCATCTCAATGAACAGATCGTCGGCCAACCCCTCGTCCAGCAGCACCCGCATCATGGCATTAATCAGGGGAATGTCGGTGCCTGGCCGTAGAGCCAGATGAAGATGGGCGCATTCGGCCAGCCGGGTGCGGCGGGGGTCGATAACGATCAGCCGGGCGCCCCGGTCCACCGCGTCCAGCATGCGGCGGGCCACCTGGGGATGGGCCTCGGTGGTGTTGGAGCCGGAAACCAGGATCACTTCGGCGTTTTCGATCTCGTTGATTGAGTTGGTCATGGCCCCGCTGCCGAAGGTGGTGGCAAGACCTGCCACCGTGGGAGCGTGTCAGAGTCGGGCGCAGTGGTCAACGTTGTTGGTGTTCAACGCGGTGCGGGCGAATTTTTGCAGCAGGTAGTTTTCTTCGTTGGTGCATTTAGCCGAAGTCAGCACACCGATGGCTGTGCCGGAGTGCTGGTCGCGGGCACGGCTGAGCTGCTGGGCGGTGAAATCAAGGGCTTCCTCCCAGGTGGCCGGGGTGAGGACGTTGTTTTTTCGGATCAGCGGGGTGGTGAGCCGTTCGGGATGGTTGACGGATTCGTGGATGTGCCAGCCCTTGACGCAGAGATTGTCGCGGGAGACCGGGTGGTGCCGGCTCGGCTGGCTGCCGCAGACCAGATC
>VMSS01000072.1 GCA_013791995.1 Desulfurivibrio sp.
CGCCACTATTTCGAAATGACACTCATTGAGGCTATTGTTTTAAACAACAAAATCAATAGGCATCTGGCCAGCAATGAACGCCAGGAGGTGATCAATCGGGCCGTATCAATTTCCCAGCAGTTGCGGGAAAACGCAGCCAAGTCTTCCTCACCCGATTCACCAAAAAACATCGAGCACACTTACAATACAGCGGGCCTCCTCTGCCCCTTGTCCGTGGGAAAAAACTGCCTCATCCATGCATACCGTCCTTTGCGGTGCCGGACCTGGGGGCTTTCGCCGGATGAACAGAATATCTCCCAGACAAAGAAAACTCTTTCAGATATTTCAAAAAATGTTTTTTTGGCACTCTCAGACATCCCCCCCGGCAGAGAGGAACTGGTATTTCCCTGTCATGATGTGCTTTCAGGCAGGTTTATTCAGATTTATTTTTACTATCTCTCCTCGCTTTAGAAAAAACTGTACCGGGTAAGGGGACTCGGTTTCGAGATGCTCTTCCGGTCCTCCATCGCAACAAAGCAACGGATCTTCGCAAAGGAAACGCAACGAATGGCAAATATTCTTGTACTTGATGATGTTATAGAAATTGCGCAGTTGATCAGGGCCATCCTGGAAAAACAAGGGCACGCCATCACGATTTTCACCGAGGAGGAAGAAGCCCTCAGCTATGCGCGAGCCAATGCAGTTGATCTGGCTATTCTTGACATAAAACTTAAAAAAATGAGCGGAATCGAGGTGTTGGCAGAACTGAAAAAGATCAACCCCGCAGTGCGCGTGATCATGCTCACGGGCTACCCCACCATGGAAAGTGCCCGAGAATGTTTGCGGCTGGGGGCTGCCGAATATTGCGTGAAGCCCTTTGACAAATTTGAGCTGGAAGAAAAAGTGAGCCGGGCCCTTGGGGCGGAAAGGGCGACATAACTTAAAAGATGCACCCATGCAGCAGCTACCCGACGAAACATTCCATGCATATTTCTCCCTTTAAAATCCTCTGCGGCGTCGGGCTGCTGGCCATCTTCAGCAGCACCATCTCCAAAAGCCCGGCACTTCCTTTATTTGTCAGCCACCTCGGCGGCGGACCTGCCGCGGTGGGGTTGATCGCCTCTATTTCCGCCGTCACCGGCATCCTGTTCAGCTTTCCGGCCGGTCTCCTTTCAGACAGAATCGGCCGGAAACGCATGCTCGTTTTTTCCGCCATCATCTTCGCCACAGCCCCGTTTCTTTATCCGGCAGTGCAGGAACTCTGGCAGTTGGCCCTGGTCCGCTTCTACCATGGCCTGGCCACGGCCATCTTCGTGCCCGTGGCAATGGCCATGGTTTCGGATCTTTTTCAGGAAGGAAGAGGCGAAAAGATGGGCTGGTTTTCCTCCGCCACCCTCCTGGGACGCTTCATGGCTCCGGTTATGGGCGGAGCCGCGCTCGGATTTTACGCACAGGATCAAGAAGCCGGCTTTCGCCTCGTCTATCTTGTTTGCGGAATTGCCGGGGTTGTTGTTTTTTCCAGCTCATTTCTCCTTACAGATCCCAATCAGGACTCTCGGACAACCCCTGCCCCTCTCCCCCATTGGCGCGAGGGAACCAAAGAGCTTTTTGCCAACCGGGGAATCATGATGACCTGCGGAGTGCAAGCCGCCATCCTCTTTGCCTACGGCATATTCGAAACGTTTCTCCCGGCCCGCGCCATTTTGGCCGGATTGAACCCCTACCAGATCGGCCTGTGCCTCTCCTCACAGGTCATCACCATCGCCTTGGCAAAACCGGTTATGGGCCGATTTTCCGATCGCCATGGCAGGCCGCAACAAATTTTTTTCGGCGCGATTGCGGCAGGCACATGTATCGCCTTTTTCTCCATCGCCGGTTCCTTTGTGAGTCTGCTCATCTTAAGCATCCTTCTGGGCCTGACCATCTCGATGGTTACTTCCGCCAGTGCCGCCCATATCGCAGATCTGAGCAAAGCCAGCGCCCACGGTTCAGCCATGGGCATACTTGGCTCCATCATGGACATGGGCCATAGCCTCGGACCCTTGATGGGCGGCCTCATCGCCGCTTCTCTTGGTCTGCCGGCCTCTTTCCTTGGCGCCTGCGCCGTTTTGGTGGCAACAGGTCTCCTGTTTTTCGTCTTCCAGAGCAAACCTGACACCGACACCTCCGCCATTCCCCCCCCAAACACCAGATAATTTCAGGGAATTCTTGAGAGAACAGCAAATCGTTGTTACTATTTCAATCCATATTCCGTTGTTTGATTCTTTTCCTGGTTTTTCGCAAAAACCGGAGGACATACCGTGACCGAGACAAAAAAAATTCCCCTTGCCCACAACGAATCCTGTCCGAAGGAACACCCGATCACCTCCGACTTCCGGAGTCGGCTTCCGCAGATAATCGATCAGGTGGTGGACACCTGTTACAACAACGCCTGTTTTGAGCATGTAGAAGCAGAACCTCTGCCCAGCCGTCACCATATTATTGATATTCTGGAATCCTGCCGCGACATTCTTTTCCCCGGCTATTTTCGCAACCAGGGCATCGACCGGGTCAGCCTCAAATATCAGCTAGGCCTCGAAATCTCCGGCCTCTATGAAAAGCTGACCAGGGAAATCACCAACGCTATTCGGCACGAGTGCCTCCGTCATGACACCAGTTGCCAGCATTGCGAAGACGCGGGGAAGGAAAGCGCCTTCAAATTCATCAACTCGTTGCCTGCCCTGCGGGCAATTCTGGCCACGGATGTTCGGGCGGCCTACGAAGGCGACCCTGCCGCCGGCAGCTTTGACGAAATCATCTTCAGCTACCCCGGCATTTACGCGATCATGGTCTACCGGGTTGCCCACGAACTGTACACCCTGGATGTTCCCATCCTGCCGCGCATCATGAGCGAGCACGCCCACAGCATTACCGGCATCGATATCCATCCGGGCGCCTCCATCGGCAGTTCGTTTTTCATCGACCACGGCACTGGCGTGGTTATCGGGCAGACCAGTGTCCTTGGCCAGCGCGTCAAGCTCTATCAGGGCGTGACCCTGGGCGCTTTGTCCTTTAAACGTGACGAATCCGGCGATCTTGACCGAAAAAGCAAACGCCACCCAACCATTGAAGACGATGTAACGGTCTACGCCGGCAGCACCATTCTGGGCGGCGACACCATCATCGGCGCCAGATCGGTCATTGGCGGCAACACCTGGCTGACCCAGTCTGTCCCACCCGACACCAAGGTCTTGCTCAAGTCCCAGGAACTGATTATGAAAACAACGCAAAATCCCACAAAAGCAAAGCCCTGACAGTATCGACAAAAAACGCCCCCTGCCCTGCATCCATCACCTCAGGAATATGTAGGCAGACGTAATGTTCCGCCGAAAGGCAACAAAATAAAAACTGGATATTCTTTCAAACTTCGTTTAGATTATTTCGTTCAGCCTGAATGATGCAAAAAAATGTGTTTTTAACCCACGGTATTTGCGCACAAAGGACTGTGAGAAGATTTATTTTTTTTATTTTGTCGTTATATTAAGGACGCTCATTGTCCATTCCCTGGGTTTGCCAGAGTTGGACGATCGGAATTTTACCCCGTTACTAACCAAACCAAAGAATGGAAGGAGATGAGTTTATGTCCCGGAAAATGGTCACCATTGATGGCAATCAGGCATGTACCCATGTGGCCTACGCCACCAGCGAGATCATCACGATCTATCCCATCACCCCCTCTACTCCCATGGCGGCGGAGTCCGACACCAAGGCAGCCTCCAAGCAGGAGAATATTTGGGGCTCCATTCCGGTTGTCACCCAGATGCAGTCCGAGGGCGGCGTGGCCGGTGCCCTGCACGGCAGCCTGACCACCGGCGCGCTCTGCACCACCTTCACCGCCTCTCAGGGGCTTTTCCTGATGCTGCCCAACATGTATAAGTTGGCCGGAGAGTTGACCCCGACCGTTTTCCATATCACCGCCCGCTCCGTTGCTTGCCAGGGCCTCTCCATCTTCGGCGATCACGGTGACGTCATGGCCGCCCGCCAGACCGGCTGGGCCATGCTCTGCTCTCAGAACGTCCAGGAATGTCAGGACATGGCCCTGATCTCCACCCAGGCCGCGCTACAGACCCGCATTCCTTTCATGCACTTCTTCGACGGCTTCCGGACCTCCCACGAGATCCAGAAAATCGAGCAGCTCACCCATGACGACATGCGCAAGATGATCGACGAGGATCTGATCGTCGCCCACCGCGAGCGCGGCCTCACTCCGGACCGGCCCAGAATCCGCGGCACCGCACAGAACCCCGATGTCTACTTCACCGGCCGCGAGACGGTGAACAAGTTCTACAATGCCACCCCCACCATCGTCCAGAAGACCATGGACAAGTTTGCCAAGCTCACCGGCCGCAAGTACCACCTTTTTGATTACTACGGCGCTCCGGATGCCGAGGATATCGTCATCATGATGGGTTCCGGCGCCGAGACCGTGGCCGCCACCATCGAATATCTGGCCAAGAAAGGCAAAAAAGTCGGCCTGGTCATCGTTCGCTTGTTCCGTCCCTTTGACTCCGCCGCTCTGGTCAAGGCTCTGCCCAAGAAAGTCAAGCGCATCACCGTGCTCGACCGCACCAAGGAGCCTGGCTCTGTCGGCGAGCCTCTCTACCTGGATATCCGCGCCGCAATCGGCGAAGCGGTTGAGGCAGGCACCCTCAAGAAATCCCCGATCATCCTTGGTGGCCGTTACGGCTTGGGCTCTGCCGAGTTCACCCCGGCTATGGTCAAAGCGGTATTTGACAACATGGCGGCCAAGAAGGCTAAAACCCATTTCTGCGTTGGTCCGGACGACGATGTGGCCCGCACCAGCCTCAAATACAATCCTTCCTTCAACATCGAAGGCAAGGATGTCTACCGCGCCATGTTCTACGGCTTGGGCGCGGACGGCACCGTTGGCGCCAACAAGAACACCATCAAGATCATCGGCACCGAGACCCCGAACAACGCGCAGGGTTATTTTGTTTACGACTCCAAGAAATCCGGCTCCATCACCACCAGCCACCTGCGTTTCGGCAAAAACAAGATTATTGCCCCGTACCTGATCAACAAGGCGAACTTCGTGGCCTGCCACAACTTCACCTTCCTCGACAAGTACGACATGCTTGGCAACCTGGAGAACGGTGGCACCTTCCTCCTCACCACCGCCCTGAACAAAGATCAGGTCTGGAAGCAGCTGCCCTCCTCGGTCCAGAAGGATCTGATGGAGAAAAAGGCCAAGTTCTACATCATCGACGCCATCACCCTGGCCGAGGCCATCGGACTGGGCGCACGCATCAACATGATCATGCAGCCCGCCTTCTTCCTGATCTCCGGCATTCTCACCAAGGCCGAGGCGATCAAAGCCATCAAGGATGCGATCAAGAAGACCTATGGCA
>VMSS01000036.1 GCA_013791995.1 Desulfurivibrio sp.
CAGCAGGGCGACCTCCTGAGCCCGGTATTTATCCGGGACGGCCACATCCACCGAGGCGCCGTCCCGGGCAGTGGCATAGGCGCCGCCCAGATAGGTATCGATGGCGGTTTTCATCAGGGAGATCGTGGTGAAATCCGGCGAGGCCAGACTGATGGTGATGCTCTCCTTGTTGGCAAAGCTCATCGGTACTTCCCGTTCCACCGAAGCACCATTGATGATCCGCGCTACGGTCAGGTGATTTCCTTGTCGGGCAGCGCCACGGGCTTCCGGGTCGGCTCCGGTGCTGATGGGGCCCTGGGCCATGGCATAAATATTATTGTCCAACCCTTTGAGCGGGGTGACCAGCAGGGTGCCGCCTTGCAGGGAAGTGGCATCGCCCACCGAAGAAAGGGTCACGTCGATACTTTGCCCGACCTTGAAAAATGGGGGAAGGGTGGCGGTCACCATGACGCTGGCGATATTTCTCACCTTGGTTGCTTCCGGGTCTACTTTGACTCCGAGATTGTTGAGCATATTGGTGAGGCTCTGGCCGGTAAAGGCGGCCTTGGTGGTGTCGCCGGTGCCATTGAGGCCGACCACAATGCCGTAGCCGACCAGTTGGTTGTTCCGTACCCCTTTCACCGAAGCCAAGTCTTTTAGGCGGACGGCATGGGCAAACCCGGCATTCCAGAGAACTCCGAGCAGCAATGCGCCGACAAAAAGCAGCGTGGTGCGCCGGATGGCTTTGCCAGGTGTGTTTATGGGCGCAACAGTTGTCGTGTGCATGGGTATGTCCTCGGCATGTGTTCTCCGGAATCTGTATCTTGAAAACAAAGCAAGCAATGTGCCACGGCTGAGGCATGTGTTGTAATGTGCTATTTTTAAAGGAAATATTCTTTTTTTCATGGATTCACCGGGTGAAAGGAGGGAATATTTTTCCTAGTGGTGTGCTGCCGCAGCCGTCCCTAAAACGGCCAGACGCTGTCCAATGCTCTGGCCAGCCAGCCCGGTTGCTGCTTGTCGCCTATAACCCCCTGGCCGCTGTATTCTATCCGGGCGTCGGCAATATGGGTCGAAAGGACCGAGTTGTCCTGGGCGACATCCTGCGGGCGAATAATGCCGGAAAGAATGATGTGCTGGGTTTCATTGTTGACCTTCACTTCCTGGTAGCCGCGGATGTTCAGGTTGCCGTCGGTGGTGATGTCGATGACCCTGGCGGAGATGGTGGCGGTTACGTTGCTTTTTCGGTCGGTCTTGCCTTTGCCCTCGAAATCATTGGTCAGCTTGGCCTGAAGTTCGGTGAGCGATGGGGAAAATCGGCTGTTTTTGTCCGCCAGCCAGGTTTCAAATCCGAACAGGTTGGAAACGCCGCCGGTAACCGTTGATTCGCGTTCCGTTTTGGTGTTGGCCTCTTTATTGGCTCGGGAGGTTTCCACAATGCGAACCAGCACGATATCGCCGACTCGTTTCGCCCGGCTGTCCGCGTAGAGGTCAAGGCCTGTGCTGGCGGCGTAAATTGTTCCCTCCGGCCTGGCTTGCGCGGTCTGCGGCGGGGCTGGCAGGGTATAGCGCTCGGGCAGTTGCTGGGCCTGTTGGCTGCTTGCGCCGACGCAGCCGGAAAGTCCTGTCAGCAGAAGAATGCTAATGGTGGTGTGGAGTTTCGTGCGCATAATGTGCTCCTTTTATGGTTGGGACATGTGCCTCAAAATTGAGCTTCCACGATGCCGACGCCCATAACCCGGGCATGGATTTCGCGGCGGCTCATGAGGTTCTTGACCCGAACCATTTCGCCGAGCGCTCCGGAATTTCGTGCTTCTCCGGGCGCGGTTATTTGTATTGCCTTTGATTTTGCCATGATGGTCACCCTCTCCCCCCGATTTACCAGAGTAGGGGCGTCGAGGGACTGGGCATACAGGACAGCTCCCGCCGGAAGCGAGAGTTTGAGCTTTTGCCCGACGGCCTGTTCCGGGTTTTGAACGAGCCCGCCATCCAGCAAGGAAATGTCCCGTCGCTTGGAGGTGATGTCATCGCTGGTAATGATGTCGTTTCGGTTCAGCCGTTTTTTTGTGCTGACCACCGTGCCGAACAGGCGAAGATCGCCGCTCATCTTCACCTGACCCTGCTCCACTCCCTCTTGCAGGATGGCGGCAGTCACATTCTTTTTGCCGGGTCGGGTGTCGGTTGGCTTCTGGGTGATCCGGTAGTCAAAGGTTCCGGTGGGCAAGGTCATGGTCAGCGGGCGGACGCTGAAATTATCGATCCGGACGTCCTCTCTGGGCCAAGGAGAATTCTTCAGAACAGTCTCGCTGAAGATATTCTCCAGTGCTGCAAGTTCCGGAGCAGGAGTGGTGTCCGCCGTTTGTCCCGGAAGAGGACAGGCAAGACAGAACAGTAAGGCAATCGTGAGCAGGCGCGCCATGCGAAGCAACATCTCAGACATTCTCCTTAACGGGCCAGGGTGTTGGCAACTTCAAGCAGTTTGTCCGCAGTCTGAACCGATTTGGAGTTCACCTCGAAGGCCCGCTGGGTGATGATCAAGTTGACCAACTCTTCGGTGACATCCACGTTGGAAACCTCCATGAAGCGCTGCTGGATGGTGCCCAGTCCTTCGCTGCCGGGGTTGGCCTCGACCGGAGCGCCGGAAGCCTCAGTTTCTTGGAAGAGATTGGCCCCGAGACTGCGCAGTCCGCCTGGGTTGATGAAGTTGTTCAGGGTGATCTGGACGGTGGCGAGAACCTGCTGCTGAGCATCCTTGGCGGTGAGCAGCCCATTGTTATTGATGCTGAGAGAGATTGTCCCCTGGGGCACGGTAAATTCTGGTTGTAAACGGTCGCCGTTCTGGGTGACCACATTGCCGTCGGCATCAAGGCTGAAGGCGCCGGCTCGGGTAAAATAATCCTCGCCATCTCGGACCACCTTGAAAAAGCCGTTGCCCTCAATGGCCCAGTCCAAGTCATTGCCCGTTTCGGTAAGGCTGCCCTGGGTGAAGATCTTCTGCACCGAGGTGGGGCGTACGCCGAGGCCGACCTGGATGCCGGAAGGCACCCTGTTGCCATCTGCGGTTTCCGTGCCCATGGCCCGGATTTCCTGGTAGTAGAGATCCTCAAATTGGGCCCGGCTTTTTTTGAAACCGGCGGTGTTGACGTTGGCCAGGTTGTTGGCGATGGTGTCCAGCTGCAACTGCTGGCCGGTCATACCGGTGCGTCCTGAGTACAATGCGCGGATCATGCTGGTCCCCCTTGTCTTGCATGTTTAGGAGCCGATCGTATCATTATAAAAGCGGCAACCTTTGTTACGACGGGTAACGGTTATCCTGTCAGGCTACCGACCTTGCGCACGGCAAGGTCGTCCAGGTCGTCCACGGCCCGGATCATTTTCTGCTGCCCTTCGTAGGCACGATACAGATCGATCATTTCCGTCATTTCCGTGACGGTATTCACGTTTGATTTTTCCAGGTGTCCTTGCATGACCTGAAAATTTGTCGGGGCTTCTTCTACTGCCCCCTCCATAAGACGGAAAAGGTTTTCGCCTTCTTTCTTCAAGGCCTGCGGATCAACGGTGGCTGACGCCAAACGGTCGATTTTTGTGCCATCAACAAAGAGGGTTCCGTCCTGGGCCACATCGCCTTTTTTGCCGGTGATTGTAATGGGTCCGCCCTCGCCAAGCACGGGGTAGCCATTGGCAGTGATCAGCAACCCCTCGTTGTTGCGTTGGAAGTTTCCCGCCCGGGTATAGCGGTCGCCGGCCGGTGTCTGAACCTTGAAAAAGCCGTCTCCGGAAATGGCCAGATCAAAGGGAGCGTCAGTTTTTTGAATAACGCCCTGCTGGTGTACCGTGTTGGTGCGCAAGCCCTTACCGACCCGCTGGCGGGTGCGGTTGACTTGATAGAGCATCTCGTCAAAGGTGACGGTTTCCTTTTTGAAGCCAGGCGTATCAACGTTTGCCAGGTTGTTTGTTATCTGGTTGAGACGTTGCTCCTGGTTGAGCAGGGTTTCAACGCTTTCCAGTAATCCGAGTCTGTTGTGGATGAACATGGCATACCTCTCGTGTGTTTGGGTCTTGTTGTTGCAAGAGGCGTGCCGAGTTTGTGGTGTGTTTGGGATGGAGGGGTTGTTTTTGGTATAAATCAAGTAAATACAGATGGATGTGTTGTGGTGGATGGGCTGGATAGTGGAGAAAGGGGGTGTCAAAAAAATGGATGGTTGCGCAGAGAGACCGGTATATTTTTCCTAGCGAAAATGGGGGGCGAGTAAAAAGAACAGGAAGGATGAAGGAAGTTTTATGAGTGGGTCATTTTGGTGTTGGCCCGGTAGATAAAAGCGAGGATTTCAGCTACGACCAGGTAGGTGTCCGGTGGGATGTCCGCGTTCAGATCCAGTTTGGCTAAAATCTCGACCAAATCGGCATCTTCTTGGAGGGGGATGCCGTGCTCTTTTGCCAGGGCGATGATTTTTGCGGCAATTTCACCTGTGCCCTTGGCGACAACCTTGGGTGAGGCGTCCTGCGTTACATCGTAGCGGAGGGCGACAGCTTTTTTTTTTGTTGGGGTATCTGGTGGCATCAAGGGCCTGCTTTATGGTAAGCGGTGTACGTGGTTGCTCGATCTCGTGACCATTTACGGTAAGTATACCCCACAACAATCGGATGGGATGAAAAAAATGCAATTCGGCCAGACCTTGCAGTCGGGAAAACTTGTCTCGCGGTATAAGCGTTTTCTTGCCGATGTGGTCATGGACGATGGGCGTCTGCTCACCGTGCATTGCCCGAATTCTGGCAGCATGCTGGGGTGTAAGGAGCCGGGCAGCCCGGTGCTCATCTCCCTGTCGGACAACCCCAAGCGCAAGTATGCCCATACTCTGGAGATGGTGCAAGTGGGCACAACCTGGGTGGGGGTCAACACCTCGCGCACCAATGGCTTGGTCGCGGAGGCCATCAGCGGTGGGGTGGTGGCGGAACTGGCCGGGATCGAGACGATCCGGCCTGAAATCAAGGTGTCGGAGAAAAGCCGGTTGGATTTTTTACTCACCCGTGGGGATGAGAAGATTTATGTGGAGGTGAAAAATTGCAGTCTGGCCTTGGACAGGGCAGCCATGTTTCCCGATGCCGTGACCACCCGGGGGGCGAAGCATTTGGCTGAGTTGCTCACCCTACGGCGGACAGGCTGCCGGGCTGTGGTGTTTTTCTGTGTCCAGCGGGAGGATGTGGATTATTTTACTCCGGCTGCGCACATCGATCCGGGCTATGCCCAGGCCTTGCGAGAGGTGGCGGCCCAGGGGGTGGAGGTGCTGGCCTATGGGGCGGAATTGAACCCGGAGGCGATTACCATTGTCCGGCCGTTGCCGGTGCGGTTGGACTCGTAAGCCGATCACAATTCCAACAGGTGATTACCGTGACACTTGAGTGTTGGTTTCAGGAAATGTTAGTATTGTTCATTTCTTTGCTGGACTTTATGCCCTTCAGGGTACAA